>CAZNQN010000115.1:0-7322 GCA_964574925.1 uncultured Phycisphaeraceae bacterium
GAACTGTCCGAGGCGTAGCCCAGGGCATCATACTGGGCGGATTCCACCATCGCCCGCACCTGGCGGTCCGTCCGGTCGATGAGGAACGATCGGCATCCCGACATCCCGCCGACGAGAACGATCAGGCCCCAGGGGACGCGGAACGGCGGTGTGTGGATCCATGCGGTCGTGCTCATCGTCTTTCGCCGGCTTCGATACCCGAAAGGACGTCGATTCGTCAACGCGAGGATCGCAAGGCGACACGTTTCGACGAACCCCGTCGCTTTCTTCGGCCGGGGGCAGGCTGTCTGTGCAGGATTGTTCGTGTCGGCGGGGATCGGTTACAATGAACATCGAGTGCCCGGCGCGGAGGGGATCCTCCGGCTCCGGGAGAGACGGCGACCCTTCCACCGGTTCATACCCATGCGCACGATGCGACGTCCATCCGCGACGGATTCCGAACAGCGAGCGGGCCGTCTTCAAGCCCGCGGGCGAGACGTGTGGCGGGTGAGCGCCCGCGGACGGGCGATCGTATTCGGAGCGGGGGAACGGGACTGGTTCGATCCGGGGACGATTCCGGGGGCAGTGTGCGTCAAGGAGGGGTTCGAACGGTCCACGTGGCGGGTTCCGGTCGAAGGCGGACACGTCTACGTCAAGGTGCGGCGACTCGCGCGGGGGTGGCGGCGGTGGGTCCAGTCGCTGGCGGGGTCGAGCCTGGAGCGGGAGTGGCGGCACCTTCACGAGGCGCGGCGACGCGGGATCCCCGTGGTGGAACCGGTGGCACTGGGGATCCGCTGTGCGGGCGAGCGGTTCGTGGCTTTGATCACCCGCGAGGTGCCGGGCGCGATGCCGCTGGCGGAGGTCTGGGAGGAAATGTGCCGTACCGCCCGACCGAGCGAAAGCGTCTCGTCGGAGGCGAAGCACCGGGTCGGAAACATCGCGGGGGCGAAAGCCCGCGGTTCGGGGGATTCAAAGGACGGTGTTGGCGGTTTCCATCCGTTGCGCTGCGGGGGCAACGTCCCGGGCAAGCAGGTGGGCGGGCTGATCCAGGCGGTGGCGAAGACGATCGCGCGGGCGCACGAGGGCGGGCTGATGCACGGCGACGTGCATCCGGGCAATGTCCTGATCGCGCGGAGCGGCACATCGTCGGTGCCGGCGGAAGCGGTGCTGACCGATCTTCAGGCGGCACGATGGCGGGACCGGCCGCTCGGACCGCGGGCGTCGCTGGCGTCCCTGGCGGAATTGGACCAGTTTTTCCACCGCCGGGCGACGCGGACGCAGCGGCTGCGGTTCCTCCGTGCCTACCTTGCGCACCGGGCCCGGGCGGGCGGGTTCGATGGACCGGTGCGGACTTTGCTCGCTATCTATGCGGAGATTCGGCAGGCGCATGCATCCCGACTCGTGCGACGGCGCGACCGGCGGTTGAGGCGAGCGGGGAAGTATTTCGCGCGGATGCGCTTCGAGGGCGGGTGGCGCGTCACGGTGGCCTTGCGGCTGGAACGGCGGCACCTGTTTCCCGAGTCGAACATCCCCGACCGCGACCGGGCGCAATGGCGGACGATCCTTGCCCGGGTCCTGGCGTCGGCGGATGGGGCGGATGGGATGGGGACCGTGACGGTGGACGGCGTGTCATGCGAGTGGCACCGATTGTCGGGGTGGGGGGAGCGGTTGCGGGCGACGCTGGGGCACAGCGCGCATCGCCGCCGGTTTCTGGAGTGTCATCGGGCCCGCCATCGGGATCGACACGTGCCGTTGATCCTGGGATACGGAGAACGTCGGCGAGGCGGGCTGACGGATGTGACGGTTCTGCTGCGGCCGGCGATCGCAGGGGAGCCGTGGAAAGGAGAGGGCGAGCATGACGACGAGTAACGTTGGAGAGCGGATCGAGATCGTGCGGGGGGATATCACGAAGGAAGCGGTGGACGCGATCGTCAACGCGGCCAACGAGCGATTGCTGGGCGGGGGCGGCGTGGACGGGGCGATTCATCGGGCGGCCGGTCCGCGCCTGCTGGAAGCCTGCCGGAAGATCGGCGGCTGTCCGACCGGACAGGCCGTCATCACCGACGGGTTCGACCTGCCCGCGCGGTACGTCATCCACACGGTCGGTCCGGTCTGGCGGGGCGGATCGCGGGGGGAGCCGGAATTGCTGGCCTCATGTTATCGAACCTCGCTGGCACTGGCGCGGGAGCACGGGTGTCAGACGGTGGCGTTTCCCGCGATCAGTTGCGGGGTGTACGGGTATCCGCTGGAGGCGGCGGCGCGGGTGTCGCTGGAAACGGTGGCGGCGGAGCTGTCGGACCATGAGCAGCCGCGGCGCGTTCGATGGGTGATGTTCGACCCTCATGCTTTCGAGGCATGGACGTCGGTCTGGAACGAGGTGCTGTCGCGGTTTGCGGGCGGGGAATCCGCGGCCGGCGGATCGTCGCCTGCGGGTTGACAGGAAACGTGGGGATTCCAACAATGCCCTCGACGTGCGGGGCGGGCGCCGAACGTCCCGCGTCCCTGCCGGGATGGGTCCAGCCATCGCCTCGCCCCGGCGGACCGGTTTTCCGCAAAGATCGTCCTCGATTCGTGACACGGATCTCTCCCGCCGGGCGCGGAACGTTCACGCATTCGGGAGTCGTGGAAAGGTGGATGCATCGATGAAGGATCGGGTGTCGTGGTTCGGGCGGACGGGACGGACCGTCCGCTTCGTGGTCTTCATGGCGGCCGTGGTTTTCGGACCCGGCGGGACGGTCTTCGCCGACGATCACGTGTACGTCCTGCGTGACGGGACGCGGGTGCCGCTGATCCGTTCGAAACAGGAAGTGGGGGTCGTTCTTCGTTCCCGGCACCTGAGTCGGGAGGCGCGGGTGCGGCTGGAGTCGGCGGCCAAGACACGGCTGCGCGATCTTCCCAAGGCCTCGCGTGTGCCGATGAAGCTTCTGAAGTTCTCGGACGAAGGGACGGCGGGTCTTTCAGTGGCGGCGCTTCGGGCGGACCCGGCGGTCAAGGCCGTCGGGGCGGTGTACCGGTTTCCCGGCAGCGACGTGCCGGTGATCGGGTCGCGGCGGCTGGTGGTGAAGGTCCGGGCGGGGTTGAGCGACGCGGAGCTTCTTCGACTCTGGAACGATTACGGACTGGAGGACGTGCAGCCGTTCGAGGGCCTGGACGGCGTGTACCTGGGGCGGCTTGCCGATCCGACGGTGGACGAGGCGGATGCGGCGGAGGCGCTGGCGGCCGATGATCGCACCGTGTGGGCGAATCCGGATTTCTATCGGGCGACGACGGCCTATCAGGTCGTTCCCTCGGACGAGTTCTTCGATCTCCAGTGGCACCTGAACAACACCGGGCAGACGGGGGGGACGCCGGACGCGGACATCGACGCGGTGGAGGCGTGGGTGTCGGCGACGGGGGCGGGGGTGACCTTCGGCATCTTCGATGACGGGATCGACGTGGATCACGAGGATCTGGCGGAGAACTACCTCGGCATCGGGCGGGACCTGACGCTGCCGCTGGGGGTGCCGGATTCCGACAATCCGCGTCCCAAGACGAACACGGATGCGCACGGGACGGCGGTGATGGGTCTGGCGGTGGCGGCGGGCAACAACGTCGGCGTCCGGGGCGTGGCCTATCAGGCGAAGTTCACGGCGACGCGCGGTCTGGGCAGTTCCATTACGGATTCCCAGGTCGCCGCCACCTTTACGTTCTCGATGGATGCGGGCGTGGACGTGCACATCAACAGTTGGGGATTGCTCGGCAGTCCGCCGGATCCGCCGGTGCTCGTGGAGGCGATCGACAAGGCGTTCCGCGAGGGGCGCGATCCCGACGGCGAGGGCGGGCGCCCACCGCTGGGCATGGTGATTCTGTTCGCCTCCGGGAACGAAGACACGGAGGTGCGTCCGGGATTCGCCCTCTCGCAGCTTCCACAGGTGATCGCGGTGGGAGCGACCACGGACCTGGACAAACGGGCCGGTTTCAGCAACTGGGGACCGCGGGTCAACATCTTGGCGCCCGGCGGCGAGAGTGAAAACCTGGGCATCACCACGACCGACGCGCAGGACGGAGGCGTGACGGACGGGTACAACCTGGGGGGGACGGCGGTGGTTCCGGGCTTCAACCAGGCGCTCGGTCCCGACATCGATCCGCAGGGTTTGTACACCGGATTCTTCGGCGGGACATCGGCGGCGTGTCCGATCGCGGCGGGGGTGGCGGGGCTGGTGCTCTCGGTCAATCCCAACCTGACGGCTACCGACGTCCGCATCATCCTGGAACACTCCACGGACCGCATCAATCCGGAAGAAGCCGCCTATGACGGCATCACCAGCCGGAGCGTCAAGTACGGCTACGGACGGATCAACGCGCAGAAGGCGGTGGAGGCGGCGAAGCAGTCGCTGGAGAACGGGGGATTGACCTGGCCGGACGTGCCCACCGAGGTGACGGTGGAGGATTCCACGCTGACATGGTTGGCGGGGAGCGGCACGGACGAGTTCCTGGTGCTGGAGACGACGGGGGATTTCGACCTGATTCCGCCGGACGGGACATGCTACGACAACGCGCAGCTCGGGTGCGGCGGGGCGGCGCTGGCGGAATTGCCTGCCGATGCCCGTGTGCTGTTCGTGGGATGCGCCGACGGATGTGCCCCGGGGACGAAACAGAGCGTGCCGTTCGAGCGTCCGCTGCTGGGGGCGAAGCTGTTCGCCATCTACGCCCGCAACAGCGCGACGGGGCGCTATTCGTTCGGGACGACGGCGGAGGCGCAGGCCGCCATCCCGCCGGCGGTGACCATCTCCGCCAATCCGACCTCCGGGCGCTCGCCGCTGACCGTGCACTTCAACGGCAACGCGGTGACCGATCTGCCCATCGACCCGAACGGGATCGAGTGGGATTTCGACGCGACCAATCTGTTGCGGGACAACGTGACGGTCAACGCCACGACGCAGTCGGCCACGTTCACCTATTTCGCCCCGGCCGGGCAGACGCTGACGTTCACCGCCCGGTTGACGATGCGGGATATCGCGGGGATCGCGGGGACGGCCGAGGTCTTGATCACCGTCGAGGGAGAGGAATTGCCGGACAACAACGTCGTCTCCACGAACGACATGGAGATCGTCATCAGTCTGCCCGGGACGCCGGATTCGGACATCACGCGGGGCACATCGCCGCTGTCGGTGGAGATGCGGGTCGTTTCGGGCAACGTCGGCAGTGTGCAGTCGGTGATATGGGATCTGGGCGACGGCACCACGGCCGAGGGACTGCTGGTGACGCATACCTATACCAACGATGACGAGACCCCGCGGACGTTCGTCGTCGCCGCGGACGTGACGACGATCACCAACAGCGGTCTGCCGCTGCGGACCACGGCGACCAAGCTGCTGACCGTCGATCCGGGGCCGAAGTTTGTCGACCCCGGGACGCCGGAGCTGCCGGGCACGACGCCGCTGGGGTCCGGCGGGCGGGCGACGCCGTGCGGCGTGCTGGGCGCCGTTCCCACCGCGTTGATGTTCGCCTCGCTGGTGTCGATGCGAAGACGCCGACGGCGAATGAGACGCTGACGATTCGCATCCCCGCGGACGTGTGACCGTGCGGTGAGCATGAACGGAATCGCTCTCTCACCTGTCTGCGTGCGTGCCTGCACGCACAGGCAGGCGGTCGCGGCTCTGTTGAGCGGTTGCGGCTTCAGCTCTGCGGTTGCGGGTTGATGGGAATGGGGAAGATCGGATTGTGAGCGCTGCATGAACGGCGTGAGCGGTGAATCCTTCGACCTGTTCGGGTTCTACCGGTTCATGCTGGCCACGCTGGCGACCGTCTATTCGCTGCTGCGTCTGATCCTGTTCATCTGGGAATGGCGGGGGCCGTCGGCGGCCGAGCGGATCGGCTCGCCCCTGCTGTATCGATACCTGACGACGCTGCTGTGGGGCGTGCGGCTTCGACGGTTCGCCTTCGATTTCCTGGTCATCGCCGGCCTGACGCTGGGGCTGATGTTGTTGATCCGGGCGCACGTCTGATACAATCCCTTTTCATGGGTGACGGACGGAACCCGCCGAGCGCGTCGTCTCTGGCGCGGCTTCCGCGCGATGAACTGCTCCGCTACGCGGCCGACCTGGGTCTCGAGCTCGATCCCGATCTTCCCGAGGGGGAGCTGCTCCGCCTGATCCGGGAGCGACAGGCCCTGCTGGCGGAGATTCCCCGCGATGCGTTGCTGGATATCGTGATCTGGGCGCGGGTGCCCGTGCGGCGGTCGGCGTCGAAGGAAGCGCTGGCGCGGGCGGTGGCGCAGGTGCGTCCGATCCGCTTCGAGGGGTTGTCCGATCGCGGATTGCGGGCGCTGGCGCGTCTGCGGGGGCTCGATGCCGGTGACGACGTGCCGCGCGACGAGATCGAGGACAAGCTCCGCCGGCGGGAAGGGCTCCGCGCCCGCTGGGAGCGGGGTCGGCGGAAACTGATCGGCGCGTTGCTGAGCCGGTGGATCGAAGGCTCCCGCCCGGAAGGCGATTCCGAGTTTCTTCCCGAGGAGCCGCGCTCGCCGACGTTGAAGGAATCCATCGAGGACCGCGGCGTGGTGGAAGGGATCGCGCATCGCATCCGGGGAGCGGCCGATCGCTACCTGGAAGAGAAACTCAACGAGATCGAACGCCGCATCGACGCCAAGCTCGACGAGATCGACCGCCGGCTGGCCGAGTGGCGCGATCGTGAGATCCGCAATCGGCTCAAGCTCATCAAGATCACACTGGTGACGGCGATCATTGTGGCGGTCATCAGTCTGGGCTACGATTACCTCAAAGTGCGGGCGCGGCGTCGTGCCGCAGGGATCGACACACCGGTGGCGAGGCGGGCGGTGGAACACCCGCCGGGTCCGGATCCCGATCCGGACGGGGGAAACGCCGGTACGCGGCGCGATCGTTAAAGACGGGGACGCGGAGGAGGATCGGACGGGATGCTGCCGAAATCGAGCGCACGGGTCAGCGAGGTCATCAAACTGGCCAACCAGATCGCGCGGGAATATGAACTGGAATACGTCGGGACGGAGCACATGCTGCTGGCCGTGGCGCGCGAAGGGGGCGGCGTGGGAGCGAAGATCCTCGAGCGTCACGGTCTTGGCGAAGAGCGCCTGCGCGAAGAGGTGGAGCGCCTGGCCAAGAAGCGGATGGAGGAGACGTGGGTGTTCGGGCGACTGCCCGGGACGCCGCATTTCAAGAACGTCATGGCCACCGCCGTCAAGCAATGTCAACAGCTCGAAGCCCGCGAGGTGGACACCGAACACGTGCTGCTGGCGCTGCTCAAGGAAAAGGGTTGCATCGCCTGCAAGACGCTCCGCAACCTGGGGCTGACCTATGAGGATGTGCGGCGGGAAGTGCTGGAAT
>CAZNQN010000116.1:0-7302 GCA_964574925.1 uncultured Phycisphaeraceae bacterium
GGCCGTCCGGCGGGCGGAGGAACAGCAGTCGCTGCTGGAACGGTTGCGGTCGCGGCGGGAGAGCGACCGTCGTCGACTGGACGAGGTCCGCGCGGAGCTTGTGTCCCTGCGTGAACAGGAGACGGTCCTGGCCGGGCGGCAGCAGGCGGCGGAGAAGCGGATCGAGGAACTGGCGGACAAGGATCGCGAGCTGGCCCGATCGCTGACGCGGGCGCAGGCGCTGTTGGAGGACGAAAAGGCCGGCATCATCGACCTGCTGCGGAAAAGCGCCGAACTGCACAACGAGATCATCCGCCTCAATACGCATCGGGAATCGCTGGTGGGGCAAAAGGGGCGGCTCTCCGAGCGGGATGCACAGATCGCCTCGGAACTGAGCGAAGCGCTGGAGCAAAAGACGTCGCTGGGCACCCAGGTGCGCGAGCTGGACCGGTTGATCGAGGCACAGACGGCCAAGCTGGAGGAAAAGCGCGGCGAAGCGGCCCGCCTCGAGGACATCGACAAACGCCTCACCGAGGAACTCGCTCACGCCAAGGAGCGGCGCAGCGCGCTGGCTTCGCGGGCGGACGTGCTGCGGGATCTCCAGGAACGGCGGGATGGGGTGGCGGCTTCGGTGCAACGCATTCTGGATGCGCGGGATCGCGGCCTGCATCCGGAACTGACGCGGCACGTGGCCGGCGTGACGGCGGATCTGTTCGACGCCGATCTTACGCACGCCCGCGTCGTGGAGGCGGTGCTGGGGGATGCGGCGCAATACCTGGTGATCACCGACAGCCGGGCGTTTCTACGGGCGTTCGGCGTAATGGGCGAACTGCCCGGACGGCTGACGGCGGTGGCACTGGACCGACTGCCGCCGGTGGTCAACCCGCGGGACTTCTCGGAGGTGCGGGGGTTCGTGGCTCCGGCGCTGGACCTGGTGCGCTATGACGATCGGTTCGAGACGCTCGCCCGGCATCTGTTCGGCAAGACGGTGGTGGTGGAGACGCTGGAGGACGCGCTGGCGGCGGCCGCGGACGACGTCCACGGGCACCGATTCGTCACCCGCAAGGGCGACGTGGTGGAGCCGGACGGGCGGGTCGTGCTGGCGTCGAGCAAGGCCGGTGGCGGCATCCTGTCGCGGCGCAGCGAGCTGCGCGACATCGAGTCCACACTGGCGGACCTGGATGCGCGGATCGAGTCGCTCAAGGACCGGCTCAACCGCACGCAGGCGGAACGGGCGCATCTGGACGGCGTGTTGCAGGAATTGCGGACGGCGATCTATGAAGCGAACACGGCGAAAGTGGAGGCCCGGGCGGGCCTCGCCACCGTGGAGGAAACGGTGAGGCGGCTGACGCAGGAACAACCGGTCATCGCGCAGGAGGTCGCCCTGCTGGAACAGCAAATCCAGGAGGTGCACGCCCGCAGCGAGGAGGGCGGCAAGTCGCTGGAGGCGATCGAGCGGGAGAACAAGGAACGGGAGGCGTTGATCCACCGCCGGCAGGAGGAGATCGACGCGCTGGTCGAGCAGCGCAAACAGGTGCAGGCGGAACTGACGGAGGCGCGGGTGGAGGCCGGGCAACTGTCGGAAAAACGAACCGCCGCCCGCGAGCGGATCGGCGTGTTGACCCGCGCGGTGGACGACCTGCAATCGGCGCTGACCGCCAGCCGCCACGATCAGGAGCAGTGCGAGGCACGGATCGCCGAGGCGCAGCGCGAGGCGGAGACCGGCCGGACGCATCTGGAGGAATTCAAAAAGAGTCTCGACGCGCTTCAGGAACGGTGCGGAACGCTGCGGCGGCAACGGGAGGAGCTGCGACGGGAATCGGAGCAGCTCGGCGAAGCCGTCAAGACTTTGCGGCAAAGACTCGAACAGGCGGAAGCTGACCATCACCAGGTGCAGATGCAACTGGCGGAAACCAACGTGCGCGAAGAAGAACTCGTCCGTCACACGGAGGAGGAGCTGGGGATCGACCTGAAGGCGCGCTACGCGGAATACGAGCACGAAGAACAGGACTGGGCGGCGGTGGAAGCGGAGATGGAGGAGCTCCGCGGGAAGATCGCACGATTGGGGAACGTGAACCTCGATGCGATTTCCGAACTGGAAGAACTGGAGGAACGACACGGTTTCCTCAGCACGCAGCGGGACGACCTGACGGAATCGCGGCGTCAGCTCGAACGATTGATCGAAAAGCTGGATCACGAGGCGCGGGAGCGGTTCCAGAAAACGTTCGAGGAGATCCGTCAGAACTTCCGGGCGCTGTTCCGCAAGCTCTTCGGCGGCGGACGGGCGGACGTGGTGCTGGAGGATCCGGAGCAGGTGCTGGAATGCGGGATCGAGATCCTCGCCCAGCCGCCGGGAAAGGAGCTCCAGTCCATCTCGCTGATGTCGGGGGGGGAGAAGTCGATGACGGCGATCGCGCTGCTGATGAGCATCTTCCGCAGCCGCCCCGCCCCGTGCACGTTTCTCGACGAGGTGGACGCGGCGCTCGACGAGGCCAACAACGATCGGTTCAACCGCATCGTGCGGGAATTCGTCCACGATACGCAGTTCGTGATCGTGACGCACTCGAAGTGGACGATGAACATGGCCGACCGGCTCTACGGCGTCACCATGCAGGAACCGGGCGTCTCCACGCTGGTGAGCGTGGAACTGGAAGGGGCGGAGGTGGCATAGGAAGACCGCGGTCGGCGCTTCTTGACCGTTCGATCCAGGGAACGAACGACGCCTCGTGCCCGGCGGCACGAGGCGTCTTATCTGTTCAAGCGGAAATCGTCGAAGCCGCGCTTACGCGGAGACCACGTCCGCCTTCAGCGGCGCGACCAGCTCCACCACGGCGTCGATGTCCGCCTGGGGAACGCCGGCAGCCTTGAGCGTATCGACGAGGTGACCGGCCACCTTGTCGAAATGGAACTCGGTGATGCCCAGGTGGGCATGGGCGTCCTTCATGTTTCGCCCCCGGTAGTTGTCGGGACCGCCCAGGGCGGCGGTCAGGAAGGCGATCTGCTGACGGGTCTGGTGGTCCATGTCCACGTTCTCGAAGAACCCGCTCAGGTGCGGGTCGTTGAGGACGCGGCGATAGAAATCCTTCACGACGGTCTCGACAGCGGGCCGTCCGCCGAGCTTCTCGAACAACGTCTGGGTCTGCGTCTGCGACATTAAACCATCTCCTCCCGTTTCGGGGGCGAACGTGGGCACCGATCGCCCGGTCTGCCACGATGCGGCGGGATGTTGCCTTCTTCCCGCGCGGACCTTCCTCCCAAGCGTCGGTCCTTCAACCGCCGTTCCCTGCGCCGGTCACGGGGGTCCGGACGGTCGAGCGTTTCTTCCGGTCGAGAACGCGCGAGCGGCGTCGAAATGTCCGGCGACGCGCGGCGCCCTACGACATGAACAACCCTACGATTCACCGGAGCGGAAGGAGAAAACGATTTCCAGCTCCATTCGCGCGGTTTTCGACATGGAGAGGCCGTCCTATAATCCGCGACAGCGGACGCGACGACGGTCGGCCGTCGTCGCTCGACACTCGTCGCAAACCGAGTGGATCCTGCGAACCGCCGACCACCACCGATTCGAGATCAAACCGGCAACCGATTCGAACATGCTGCAGCCGCTTCCCATCACGCTCGACGACACGCCGTTGACGCTCGAACGTCTCGATCCGCTGCTGGGACGGTCGCTGCACGTCACGATCGACCCCAAACTCCTGCAACGGATCGAACGGAGTGGAGAGACGGTCGCACGGCTGGCACGGGGATCCAGACCGGCCTACGGCATCAATACGGGCTTCGGACGGTTGTGCACGCGGCGGATTCCGCCCGACCAGGTGAAGCAGCTCCAGCGGAACCTGCTGCAATCGCACGCGGTGGGGGTCGGACCGCCCGCACCGCCGGAACTGGTCCGCCTCATGCTGCTGTTCAAACTCAAGGCGCTCAGTCACGGCGTCAGCGGCGTGGCACGGGCAACCGTGGAGGCGATGGCCCGGCTGCTCAACGCCGACCTGCTGCCGCGGGTACCCACGCAGGGATCGCTCGGCGCCAGCGGCGACCTGGCGCCGCTCGCCCACCTGGTCCTCCCCCTGCTCGGTGAGGGGGAGGTGCAGTCGGGACATGACACGCTCACCGGGCAAGAAGCGCTGGCGCGTTGCGGATTGCAGCCGCTGACGCTCGGTCCCAAGGAAGGGCTGGCGCTGATCAACGGGACGCAGTTCATGACGGCGTACGCGGCCGCCACGGTCATCCGTGCCCGGCGGCTGGCGAAACACGCCGACCTGATCGCCACCATGTCGCTGGAAGGCATCAAGGGAAGCCTGGTGCCGTTCGACGAGCGGTTGCACCGGCTCCGCCCGCACGCAGGCGCTGCCGTTACCGCTTCCAACGTCCGCCGCCTGATGGTCGAAAGCGAGATCCTGCCGTCCCATGCGGACTGCGACCGGGTGCAGGATCCTTACTCGATCCGCTGCGTGCCGCAGGTGCACGGAGCCTCACGCGACGCCATCGAACACGCCGCCACGGTGATCGAAACCGAGATCAACAGCGTCACCGACAATCCCGTCATCGTGGACGGCGACGTGCTCAGCGGCGGGTTGTTCCACGGCCAGCCGCTGGCGATGGTGCTGGACTACCTGGCGATGGCGCTGGCGGAACTGGCGTCGATCAGCGAGCGGCGGATCTACCTGCTGCTGAGCGGCGTGGAAGGGTTGCCGCTGCTGCTCGTCGACGACACGGGGATCAACAGCGGGCTGATGCTGCCGCAGTACACGGCCGCGGCGCTCGTCAGCGAAAACAAGGGGCTTTGCACGCCCGCCTGCGTGGACACCATCCCCACCTCGCTGGGACAGGAGGACCACGTCAGCATGGGGGCGCGCAGCGCGGTCAAGTGCCTGCAAGTGCTGGAGAATGCCGAGACGGTGCTGGCCATCGAGCAGATGTGCGCCGCCCAGGCGCTGGACCATCGGCTGCCGCTACGGGCGGGGCTTGGCCCGCGGATCGCCCGTGACGTGATCCGGGAATCGATCGACCACGCCGACGCCGACCGCTTGTTCGGCAAGGACATCGACACCTCGTTGCGGCTGCTGCGCTCCGGAGCGGTTCTCGACCGGGTCGAGCAACAGATCGGCCCTCTTCAGTAAGCCTCCGCTTACGCGGCTCCACCCGCCGTCGAGCGCCCGCCCCCGGCAGATAAGGAACCCCGATTACGAGGCGTCGTGGTTTTCCTCGTCTTCCCGAGGCACTGCCACGGCGGGCACCCGCTCGCGATCCATCAAGTCGTTGAATGCGCGGAGCTTGCCGTCGATCAGGCCGTCGAGCGCCAGCAAATAGGCGTCGAGCTGCCCGGACAACTCCTTGAACACGTCATAACTCTGGTCGGTGGGGGCGAAATCACTCTGACTGACGACGCTGGCGAGGGCGGCGAAACGAACGTTGAGTTTGACCGGGAAGTTGAGCGGATCCTGCATGCTCTTGGACTTGGTCTGGATCAGCTCTTCCTCGATGCTGCGAAGCCCGTCGAGGATATCGTCCGCGGCCTCTTTGATCTTTTTCTCGGCTTTGTGTCCCTTCGCCCGCGCGACCGCCTGCTTGATCTGTCGGCGGACGGCGCGGATGCGGTTGACGGCGTCGTGGGCGTCGTCCAGGCGGTCCCGGATGCGGATCAGCAGATCGAACTGCTTGCGGAAATCCTCCGCCGTGGTCTTGACGCGCGGGTCGATGGCGATCTCGAACGGTTCCGTCAGGACGGTCTCGCCCACGGTCAGCCGGACCTGATAGCGTCCCGGCGGCGCCTGGGGTCCGCGGGTGCTGCCGCCCCACATCACGGCGCCCTTGACCCGGCTGGCGTCGGGATAGCGCATGTCCCACTGGAAGCGGTTCAGACCGGCTTCCGCCGGCGCTTCCTTGGCGCCGCGCCTGCCGAAAAAAAACGAAAAGCCGCCGCCATCGCCGTCTTCATCTTTTTCTTCCTTTCTTGCGGGAAAGCGTTTGATGAGGTCGCCGTCCTCCTCCAGGAACTCCAGTGAGAAATCCTCGCCGCCTTTCTCCTTCAGGTGATAGAACACGGTCAGCGTGCGGTCCATGCGCTTATAGACCTTGCGCGGGGGGAACAGAAACGCGGGCGCGTCGATCGCCTCCCGACAGAGCCGCCGCACCGGCGTCAGGTCGGACAGGATCCAGAAGGACCGTCCCTGGGTGGAGATGACCAGGTCGTCCTCATGGACGACGAGATCGGTCACCGGCACGACGGGCAGGTTCTGCTGGAACGATTGCCAGTGTCGCCCGTCGTCGAAGGAGATGTACACGCCCGTTTCGGTCCCCGCGTAGAGCAGCCCCTTTCGCTTCGGATCCTCCCGCACGACGCGCACGAACGCCTGCGCGTCGATCCCCTCGTTGATGGGGGTCCAGCTCTTCCCGTAATCGTCCGTCTTGAAGATGTAGGGAGAGAAGTCGTCGAGTTTGTAGGCGTTGACGGCCAAGTAACAGGTCCCGGGGTCGAAATGCGACGGTTCGATGCCGCTGATCAGGGCCCATTTGGGCACGTCGAGCGGCGTCACATCGGTCCAGGTCCTGCCGCCGTTACGGGTGAGGTGGACGAGGCCGTCGTCCGAACCCGCCCAGAGCACGCCCGCCTCCAGCGGCGATTCCGCCAGCGAAAAGACGGTGCAATAGTACTCCACGCTGGTGTTGTCCTTGGTGATCGGCCCGCCGGAGGGGCCCTGCTTGCTCTTGTCGTTGGTCGTCAGGTCGGGACTGATGACCTCCCAGCTCTGCCCCTCGTTGGTGGATCGGAAGATGACGTTGCCGGCGACGTAGAGGACATCCGGGTTGTGCGGTGAGATCAGAATCGGGAACGTCCACTGAAACCGGTATTTCAGCTCGGCCGCCCCCCATCCCATCGGATTGACCGGCCAGACGGAGATGTTGCGCGTTCTCCGCGTGCGATGGTCGTAGCGCGTCAGGTATCCGCCGTAGCTGCCGGCGTAGACGATCTGCGGATCGCGCGGGTCGGGGGCGATGTATCCGCTTTCCCCGCCGCCGACGGAATAGAACTCCTCCCGCCATCCGAGGAGCGCCCGGCTGGAAATGGAAACAGTCGAGTTGTCCTGCTGGGCGCCGTAGACGCGATAGGGGAACTGCGTGTCCGTGGTGACGTGGTAGAACTGTGCGGTGGGTTGATTGTCCTGCCGCGACCAGCTCACGCCGCCGTTGAAGGTGATGTTCGCGCCGCCGTCGTTGCCGTTGATCATGCGACGGTTGTCTTCGGGGGCGATCCACAGGTCGTGGTTGTCGCCGTGCGGGACGCGGATGAAGCGGAACGTCTTGCCGCCGTCGGTGGAC
>CAZNQN010000117.1:0-7291 GCA_964574925.1 uncultured Phycisphaeraceae bacterium
GTTGGCGTGGCGGAGCAGCAGCAGGAGCGAGCCGGTGGTGGGAAACGCCGCGCGATAGCTGCCCGCATCGGCCGTATTCACCTCCACCGGACGAAGGTCCAGCCCCGGATCGTTGAGCTGGGCGTTCCAGTCGCCGAGCGTGTGTCCGAACGTCGGATCCTGCTGACGCGCCACGGGGATGACACCCATCCAGGGGCTTTCCGAGACGCCCGGTTGTTGCGGGCGCACCACCCGCTGGAGGGTGTACGTCTGCTTGCCGGCGCCGGGATTGACGACCGGGGCGGTGGGGTTGCCCACATCGCCGTTGACCGTGAACTGGTCGAGGACGATCCGCGCAAGCACGGGCGGACCGTTGGGATTGTCCGGATCCGGATAGCGCCGCTCCCGCACCAGATAGAGCACGTAACCGTTCTGAAAGCTCAGTTGCGTCCCCGTGTTCGCGAGGTTGTGGATCCGCCCGCTGAAGCCTTGCGCCTGGATCGGCGGGTCGAACACGCCCCCGTTTCCGCCCGTGGTGTCGGTAAACAGCACGGTAAACGGCGGATCGCCCGGCCCGCCGCTCGGCTGGATCGGCACCAGGATCGGCACCTTCGTCGCGCTGGCGATCGGATCGGGATCGTTCGGATCGACCTCGTAGATCACATAGTCGTCGCCGCCGGTGCTGGAGAAGGTGATGTCATAGGGGTTGAACAGTTCCACCGCCCACCCCAGCAGTTGCGTACCGTCGGTGACGGTGGCCACTTCCGTGATATACGGCTGCTTCTCGACCCCGTAGACGAACTGCCGCGGTCGGGTGGGCCACTTCTGCGGGTCGCCGTACTCCCAGCCGGCCAGTTGCGGCAGCGTCAGGTCGAACGAACGCAGCGCGATCCGCGTGGGGATGTTGTCGGCGTCCGCAAAGTCGATGAGGTTGGCGGTCAGCGAGGCGGCCGTACGCGACGGACGGACGATGCGGGCGGGCAGGCCCAGGGCCGTGTCCGTGCACGTCGGCAGATTGGGATTGCTGTTGTCGCAGGTCTCCCCCGCCAGGCAATCGATGTCCCCCGTCGGGCAGGCGTCGTCCCAATAGGTTCCCTCGGCGTTGCTCACCAGCAGCCAGAACGTGTCGTAGATGAGGCGGACGGCCCGTCGTCGCATCAGGGCGGCGGACTGCGCGTTGCCCTGCGCCTCGACCGTCTGCGCGCGGGCTTCCCATTCGTCCAGCCACGCCAGGCTCAGTTGCAGCCGCCCCTTGCGCACGTCGAAGCGGCAGACGTCCTCGCCGCGCGTGGGGCAGTCGCACGGGTCGGGGATTCCCGGGCGGGTCTGATCGGGAATCGTGAAGGGATAGTTGGGATATTCGAACGGCACCTTGTCGCAGAAGACGTTGTCGGCATTGGCGGCGTAGTTCGCCTCCCGCATCACGCGGATGATGTCCTCGTCGCTGCGGGCGAGCAGGTCGTCGTAGCTGATCGTGGTGAGCAGGTGCCGCCGGTCGTAGAGGGTCAGCGGATCCAGCGCCGTCGGATCGCAGTTGGGGTCGGCCATGCAACTGGTGATCGGCTCCATCCGCACCTCCCACAGCGAGGGCGACTGCGGATCGTTGGGGTTGAGCCGGTCCCGCGGATCGAGCGGGTTGAAGGGCACGAAGCGGTGCTCGCCCGCAAACACGCGGGCGTATCCGGTCGGGTTGGGCTGGGCGGTCACCGTCAGCGGCGGATACAGGATCCGCGACAGGTCCGCATCGCCGTAGGGATGGTCCGCGACGTCCAAAAAGGGGTTGCCGCCCAGGCGGGTGGGACCGATCGCCTGCGGAGGAAGCAGCAGGCGGCGGCGAAGCCACGATTCCTCCTGCGCGGGATCGTAAAAGCCCTCCTGGAGCATGGGCCGGAAACGGAACGTCCCTAACTGCGGGTCGTTCTTGACGTCCGCCGTCAAGTGGTCCTGACAGGTGATGAGCTGCCCGGTGACTGGATTGTCGGCGGGGCAGATCTTTCCCATTGCGTTCGCGACCAGGTTCGGATGGGAGGCGTTGACGTTGACCATCGCCCCGTGGGGAATGACCCGCAGGCCCAGCGTGATCAGGCCTTGCGGATTGGTGTCGGGGTTGAGCACGCGGGCCAGTTCCTCGATCGGCGCCCCGCCGATGCGCAGATCGGCGAGCGGCGTCTCCACGGCGTCCACGATGCCGTCGCCGTCGGCGTCCACGAGCCGCACCTGGGTGGGCGGTCCGCCGGCGACGTTCGGCACGTTCACCTGCGAACCGTTGGGCAAAGCGGTGTCCTCGATCTCGATGCGGGGATCGTACTGGACGGCATCGGGGTCGGTTCCGAAGACCCGCGCGGTGTCGGTGACCCAGCGGAACCCGACGGTGCCGTTGACGGTGCGGTACGGTTCCACGGGACTGATGAGACTTTCCCATCCGGGGATTTCGACGGCGGCGGAGGCCGTGGTGCTGAGCGGGTCGTCGAGGAGGGCGTCGCGGAGGCGGGCCTCCGGGGGCGCGGCGACGGCGGCCGTCCCGATCTGCTTGCCGCGGCGGAGACGGTCACTGCCGATCAGGTCCGACTCGAAGTTCATGGTGGCCATCAACGCCACCCCCGTCACGAAGAGGATCCCCAGCAGCACCATCACCAGCACCAGCACCGACCCGCGCCGACGCGCAGCGCACCCCGCCCCCGTCCGCGCGGGGCAGGCACCGCCAACGCCACGTTGCTGCGCCGAGCCGGGGGCTTGAGCCCGCACGATCGTGCGGTGCACCGGCGGCATCCGACGGGGACCGGACGGCCCCCTCATTGCAGGGAACGTCCTGCGAAGCCCGGTCGTCGTTCTGGTCCTGGTTCCGTTCATCGTATCGGCCGCGGGGCGATGGGGATGGCCGCCCCGCCCTCTGTTGCGTCGTCCTCCTTACGGTCGCCCCACCGGAATCACCATGACGAACCGTTGCGGACGATCGAGCCGCCGCTCCCGATCGTAGACGTCGATGGTGATGCGCAGGGCCGTGGGAAAAATATCCTCCGGCACCGGTTCGAACTCGTCCGGCTCGTTGAGATGGCAGACCTGCCGCCGGCGGGAGGCGCCGAAGACGACCAGGTTGGGGCGGCGGTCCGGCGCCAGTTCCGCCCAGGCCGTCTCGCTGCTGCCTTGCAAAAGCGTCTTCCCGCGAAACCGATCGCTGAGTGAGTATTCGAACATCGCGTCGTTCCCATCGCATTCGAGGTTGGCATCGGCCTCGAAACGGGCGGCGTCGGGATGCAGCGTCGGTTGATTGAGCAGATTGTCGAGGCGGTCGCGCAGGGCCGTATCCCCCGCGGCGTCCGCCCGTTCGATGGCGTTCTGCAGCGCGGCCAGCGGGTCGGCGGCGTCGCCGGGATCGAACCAGAGCACCTCACCTAGTCCGTCGAGCCGACCGGCGACGAAATCGCTGCGCGGATCCAGCGTCCATTCCACCTTGAAGGACGCGCAGTGCGGGAAGAAATACGACCCGAGCGTGCGCGACAGGGAGGGCGGCGGCTGGGGATCGAGCCTCGTCCGCGCGAAGATGCGAAACGGATCACCCGCCGGGAAGACGGCCGGTAGAAACCACGGCGCCCTCGAACCGGGCTGGACCACCAGCCGTTCGTAGTCGAAGTTGCCGATCACATCCGTGGCGCCGCGCAGGAGGCGGTCGCTGCCGAGGTCGTCGGGCGGTGCGCCGAGGGCGTCGGCCCAGGGTACGGCCGGATCGACCGGCGGCGCGCTCGGCACCAGCAACACGCTCCGCCGCGCCAGGTGCCACTGTTCCGCCGGCACCCGTGAGACCCCCAGCGGATCGGGATAGCCGGTCGTCTCGTCGGCGGGGAAGGCGTCCGGGCCGGGCTGGAAAAGATACGCCGGCGCGGATCCCGACGGCAGGTTGGGATCGGGAACGTAGTTGCCGAGCACGGCATGCCCGTAGACGACCTGTTGCAGCCCGGCGGTGACGCCTGCGTGGGCGATGCTCGCCCCCTTGCGGGCGGTGAAGAACATCAGCATGTCCGCGCGGGGCAACGCGAGGTTGCCGAAGGCATCCTCGCGTTCGGGATCGGGTTCGTGGGGATAACCGGTATCGGGCCGGCCGTCGGTGTCCGCCTCCTGACCCTCCACCGTCCAGTAGGCATTGATCGGATTGCCCTGAATGAGCAGGAGGGATCGTCCCGGCTGGACACCCGCCAAGTCGGCCCGCAAGGTCTGCTCGAAGTCCCGCACGAGCTGGCTGATCTCGGTGACGGCGGTCGCCTGCCCGCTGGAGCGGATGCTGAGGGAGAAGACCTGCCCGGCAAGCGCGAACATCAGCACCAGCACGCCGATGGAGACGACCAGTTCGGCCAGGGTGAACCCCGGGCGCCGGCCCGCGAGGATGCGGACCGACCGTAAGTTGTTTTGTAACAGGTAGTTGCGCATAGACCGTTCCGAATCGGCATCGGAGGCGCCGACGGTCGCGGCGCCGGCAAGCCTGTCCACGCCCATTATGCGGCCCGCCAACTGTCGGTCCAGAGAGTCGAAGCGGGCATCGGGGCGCAAACGAAGCTTTTTCCGGACGTGCTCGCCGTCGCCGCTTTCAGCGTTGCGGCGTCAGGACGAGGGTCTCCACCTGGATGTCCACCACCGGGGTGGGGCCGTCGAAGACCAGGAGCGCTTCATCCGGCGCGCGGGGTTCGACGGCCGGCGGATATACCCACACCGTGCGGACCCGCTCGCACGGGGCCAGCACCCCCGGCGCATTCGGATCGCACAGCGAGGGGAACCCGTTGAAAACCGGATGATCGAGGTCCTCCAGCACGACCTCCCGGTCGAGGGTGAGAACGGCCTCGGTCCCCGCCCGGTCGGCGAGGCGGCGCTTGACCACGCGATAGACCTGCCCGCTGACTTCGTCGATCCAGCGGGTTCCGGGAGGGAACATCTGGACGATCATCGCCTTGACGTCCGGCGAGGCATTCAGGTCCTTCGGCGGGACGTGGACCTCGGCGGGGATGCCGGTCGCCTCGGCGGCCGGAGGAATCGTCCCGCGGAACTCCACCTGCACCCGCCAGGGGACGGGCAGCAGGACGTCGTTTTCCGGCGGCAGCGGGGCCGGTGCCACGGGCGCGTTGTTGAGGTTGCAGAGGTTCGGCGCAGTAGTCGGATCCTGCCGGGCATAGCGGGCCGCCGGTTGCGGGCGACGAAGCGTGACGACATACACATCGAACAGACGGGTCTCCCTGAGCGTCTGCAACACCGCGAAGGTACTGAGCGGTTCCCGAAGCCGGTGGAAAATGCCCAGGGCGAAGCGGCGGGTGCCCAGGGCCTCGTCCCAGGAAGCGTCCTCGCCCTGAAAGAGGCCTTTCTTGTCCACGTTTTTGCGCGGTCGAAGCGGCGGATAGACCCTTTGCGCGAAACGAAGCTGAGGAGTGAAAAACGAGGAGCGGATGACGTCCGGATCGAGGTCCGGATCGTTGAGCGCGCGTTGCAGATTGCCGAGGGAATCCTGGAGCTGCCAGAGGTCTTCCGGAATGAAGCCGCGATTCTGCGGTTTGTCGACGCGGATGTTCTCCAGGTGCAGCGGATGGACCCACGGATCGCTGGGCCAGCCGCCGCAGGCGGAGATGGGACGATCGTAATCGACCGCGCTGGCGTCCTCGAAGAACAGCAGGTCGCCCATCAGCGAGGTGTGGTTCGTGTCCGCGTCCGGTCCGGTCACCCGCAGAAGAGAGCGGATCGCGGCGCGAGTCGAGTCGGCGACGGTGCGGGAGACGGTGTACTCGCTCATCCGCCGCGTCCGCTGCCAGGCGACCGGGAACATGGTGGCCACCAGGACCATGCCCAACCCCAGGATGACGATGCCGATCATCAGTTCGAGGAGGGAGAACGCGCGGCCTGGCGTGCCTCGCCGTTCGGTTCGGGATCTGCCGGAGGATTGCCCCGGAGCATTTCTCGTTTTCGTGTTCCGAACCGCGGGCTTTCGCCCGCGCGATGCCTCCGTCCTGCGTCCGACGGGGAGAGGCCCGGGCGTTTTTGAGAAATGCTTTAGCAGGTGTCGCGTTGTCATGGTGTCACCGGTTCGGCGGCGGAGCCGATCTCCCCGCGGATGACCGCCCCGGTCAGCGGACTGACGAAGAGCGGCCGGCCGGTGCGGGTCAGGAACGCCCGCCCTTCCCCCACGTCCAGCTCCCGGAACAATTGATCGTCGTAGACCAACAGTCCGTCTACGGAGGGGAAGTTGTGGGCGATCGTCATGCCGACGGTGGGATTGAAGGCGATCAGGCTCGGGATGCCGGCCTCGGGGTCGAGCGGGTCGAGCGGCGCGGGGTCGCCCGTGCGGCTGATGTACTGGACCGAAAGGACCCCCGGATCGGGCGAGACGCGCAGAGCGGTGCGGTCCCCCAGACCGTCCCCGTCGACGTCGCAGTCGATCACCAGCACGTCCCGCCCGGCGATCATGGCGCCGTCCGGCGAGAAGAGAACCGTGAAGAAGTTGCGGTGTCGCTGGGCGGGATGGGCGTCCTGGGGGGGAGCGAGGAAATCTTCCTGGGCCAGTTCGGCATCGCTGAACGTATCGGGGCTGTCCTGGGCCGTTCGCGGCACGTCCACCACCGCCCGCGGAACGATCCGCATGGGGCGGGGAAGGATGCGCTCCGGATCGTCGGTCAGGCGGTAGACGTGCTGAAGCAAGGTGATGGTGCGCGGATCGACGGGATCGTATTCGATCTGGGGGAAACACGGGTGCGGTCCGCCCCGCAGTCGCTCGATGCGGGCGAGATGCTGGTTGCCCTGCGCATCGACGAAGGCGAGGAACCCCGTCTCGATGCCGTTGCGGATGGCGTCGGCGCGGGCGCTGATGAGGACGCCCTGAAGGAGATTCTCCGCCTGGGCGACCTTGCGCTCCTGCCACAGCTCGGTGGCGGCGGGCAGGATCAACGTCAGCAACACGACGATGATGGAGACGACGACGATCATCTCCACCAGTGTGAACGCCGCCGAACGGCGCAGCGGCGTCCCTGATCGGGTGAATCCGTCCTTTCGCCGTCGGCTCCCAATGGGACGACGACTCATCGGGCGGGCTGAAGCCCGCGGCTCAGAACACGAGGACGAAAGACGGTCTGCACGAGGTGCGCACTTGGTGCAGGGGAGTGCAGAAAACGAAACGGATGGCCTCTCGAACCCGATCATGGCGTTCCCGCGGTCACGATTCCCTTTTCCATTTTCTCTTTCAGGGTGGGATCGGCGTAGACGTTGTCCATGTTCCAGGGCTGGTCGATACGGTGGCGGATGTTGTCCGGTCCGATGCCCTCGAAATCGGCAAGCACAGAGGCCT
>CAZNQN010000118.1:0-7288 GCA_964574925.1 uncultured Phycisphaeraceae bacterium
GTGCAGAACCTGGTGCGGATTCTGGAAGCGGGCTCGCTTCCGGCGCGTTTGAAGGAGCCGCCGCTGATGGAAAACACGATCGGCCCGAGTCTGGGCGAGACGAACCGGACGAAGGGGATGCGGGCGGCCGCCTGGGGGCTGATCGCGGTGGTGGTGTTCATGGCCTTTTACTACGGCATCATCGCGGGCGGGATGGCCGACGTGGCGCTCGCGCTGAACATGCTGTTCGTGCTGGCGATCATGGCGCTGCTGCAGGCGACATTCACGTTGCCGGGCATCGCGGGGCTGATCCTGACGATCGGGATGGCCGTCGATGCCAACGTGCTGATCTTCGAGCGCATCCGCGAGGAGCGAGACCGGGGGGTGGTGTTCCGACGCGCCCTCAACAACGGTTACGACAAGGCGTTCTCCACCATCTTCGACGCGAATCTCACCACGCTGATCACCTGCGTGATCCTGGGCTTCGTGGGCAGCGAGGAGGTGAAGGGGTTCGCCGTGACGCTGGGAATCGGCATCGTGACCAGCATGTTCACGGCCTTGTTCGTCACCCGCTTGGTCTTCAACACGCTGATCGCCAAGGGCTGGCTGAAGGACTTCTCCATGCGGCGGATCATCGGCGTGCCGAAGGTGGACTGGCTGGCGATCCGGAAGACGTTCTGGCCGGTGTCGACCACGGCGGTGGCGGTTGGGCTGGTTCTGTTTGTGGGGATGAGTACGGCGCAGACGGAATTGATGTACGACATCGAGTTCCTCGGCGGGACGAGCATCCAGGTGGATCTCAAGCCGGGGGTGTCGATGTCGGACGAGGAAATGCGTCACGCGGTGACGGGGAAAGGTCAGGGCGGCGATTCGGCGGCAGACTGGCTGGTGCGGGCGGCCGATATGCTGGACGAGGCCTCGGTCTCTCTGGGAACCAATCCCGGGGAGTTCGTGGTCGACTCCAAGACCCTGACGAGTGACCAGCTGGCGGCGATGATCCTGGCCGTCGGCGGCGACCGTCTGGTACGGATTCCGACCCACGTCTCGGCGCACCAGGCGGTTTTCACCGCCAAAGACGAGCAGCTCGATCTCGGCGGGTTCCAGACGCTGGTCAAGGACGCGGTGGTCTACGCGCGGGAAGCCTCCCGGCGTCTGCGAACCGCCCGGGTGCAGAGCGTGGGATTGGAATCAGGGGGGAAAGAGACGAAAGAGCGGCCGTTGTCCTACGAGGTGGTCACCACCGAGACGAGCCGGGAACTGGTGCAGGCGGCGGTGCTGGCGACGCTCGGCGACAAGTTGTCGGTCCAGCGGGCGCTGGCGTTTACGACGGTCAAAGACGTGGAGATCACCCACGAGCCGTACTTCGTGGTGGAGATGGACGACCGGTACCTTTCGGACGTGGTCGGGGGCGACGCCCCGTTCGACATCCGCCGCTTCCGCGGGGGCGTGGCGGTGGAGGTGGAACTCGATCCGCAGGAAGAGCCGATCTCGGTGGAGGAATTCGAGCGGCGGCTGCGGCAGGTGGGCTTGCTGCCGGAATTCGAGCGGTTGAGCATGCGCGAGTCGGCCGTCTTTCCGCTGGGGACGCCGGAGATGCGCCCTGACGGACAGCGGGCGTATCGCAAGTTCGTGGCGCTGACCAACGACGAGTCGCTGCCGTACGACGAGGATCCGGATCAGTGGGCCGAGTCGCTCGCCCGTCCCTACCTCGCGCAGGTGGAGGCGGCGCTGGGACAGGAGAAGTCGCTGTCGAAGGTGGTGCGGTTCGCGCCGCAGATCGCCGGGCAGACGCGCAACCGGGCGGTGTTCGCGATCGTGCTGGCGCTGGCGGCCATCGTGTCGTATTTGTGGCTGCGGTTCGGGACGAAGGAGTACGGCCTGGCGGCGATCGTGGCACTGGTCCACGACGTGAGCGTGACGCTGGGGATGGTGGCGCTGTGCCACTTCATCTCCGACACGGTGGTGGGCAAGGCGCTGCTGCTGGATGCCTTCCGGGTGGACCTGCCGATGGTGGCGGCGATCCTGACGGTGATCGGGTACAGCCTCAACGACACGATCGTGGTGTTCGACCGCATCCGGGAGAACAAGGGGCGGATCGAGGCGTTGAACCCCAAGATCATCAACGCGAGTATCAACCAGTGCATGTCGCGGACGCTTTTGACGTCGATCACGACGTTCCTGGTGGTGCTGGTTCTGTACGCCTTCGGCGGGGCGGGGGTGCACGGGTTCGCCTTCGCGCTGCTGATCGGCGTCGTGGTGGGGACGTACAGTTCGATCGCGGTGGCGGCGCCGCTGCTGTATCGGCCGAAGCTGCTGCATGTGGTGGTGGTGCTGATGATCGTGCTGGGGCTTGCGGGCATCGTGGTGGAGCTGACGCCCGGCGGCGGGGCCGCCAGGTGGATCCCGTGCGGCATCATCGCCGTCGTCGGGGCGTATGCGCTGATGCGGGTCGGCCGCGGTTCCGCGTATGCCCCCGCCGGACGGGTGGCGGGCGTGACGTGATCGAGGATCACACCTTACGCCTGTGAATTGATGGGCTGAGCCGCGGGACCGGTCGTTCGACCGGTCCCTTTTTTGTACGCCGATGCGGCAGCTTGTGCGGGACGTGTAGCGCTGTTTTGGAGGGGGCGGAGGCGGCAAGGGCAGCCGGGTGCGACGGACTGCGGATGCGGTGTTTTTTCTTGACGATGTGCGGCGGCGGGAGTAGGGTAAGGTCCGGTAACGCACGCAGGCGCACGGGCGACCCGGGCAATCGCGGGAGCAGAGGCTCCGGTCCGATCGAAGGGCGTGCGGCGGCGGGGGCGATCCCGGTGGGAGCGTCCCGGTCGGGCTTGTTTCATCATCATCATGTATCGAAGGGGACGTGGATCATGCGCCCGGACATCAAATTCGGCATTGTGATTTCAGCGGTGGTCGTGATCGTGGCGGGAACCTATTTCTTCTACCGCGAGGCGGAGGAGAAACCGTTGCCGGTCGGCGAAGACGTCGGATCGGTGGCGGATTCGTTCCTGTCCGACGGCTCCCGAAAGGCTGAGCCGTCGGGGAAGAAGGCGGTGCCGGGAACGAAGAAGCCTGCACCATCGGGGAGGGTTGCCCAGCCGATCGCTCATGCCTCGAAAGGGAAGACGAAAGCGACGCGGACGAACCCGCAGGCGATGGCCGGAAACAAGGAGCCCGCTTCGGGAGCGAAGCCGGTTCCTTCAGCAACCTCCCGGGGCCGGCCCGGCCGTTCGGCCCGCATCCATCAAGGCGTGGCGGGGAAGCGGATCTCTCCGCGGTCATCTTCCCCGACACGCTCAAAAGTAGCCGCCGCGAAGCGACCGGTTCCGACGACGGGATCGAAACCGATGGCCGGAGAGCGGACGACGCCTTCGCTTTCGTCGAAGCTGGTCTCGCAGGCGGGTCGCCGTTCGCCTGCGCGGGCGTCGGGATCGCCGGTGTTGCTGGCGGCGGAAGGATCGTCCGCCGCGGTGGAGACGCATCGTGTGCAGGCGGGCGAGACGCTGCGGATGCTGGCGGAGGTGTACTATGGAGACGCGCGATTCGTCGAGGTTCTGAAGCGGGCGAATCCGGGATTGGACGAGACCAAGGCGCTGGCGGTCGGCACGGTCGTCAAGATCCCCCCGCGCCCGGGTGCGACGAAGCCGGTCGTCGATCGGCGTTCCTCCAAGGCGCAGAGACCGGTTCGAGCGGGTTCGACACCATCGGCCCGGCGGACGTATCGTGTGCAGCCGGGTGACAGTCTTTATCGCATCGCACAGCGGCTGCTGGGGGACGGCGGCCGGTGGAAGGAACTGTACGCCCTGAACAAGTCCGTCATCGGCGCGGATCCCGCCAAGCTGCGCGTCGGGCAGGTGCTGGTGATTCCGCCGCGGTGAGCCGGTTCGGCAGGGCCGTGTTCAGGGGGAATCCATCCTGCCCCCAGGGTGCGGCTTGGGCCGGTGAAGAAACCGGCGCTCCCACTGGACCGGCGTGAAATCGGCGTCTATTATGGGAAGGACGGTCGGGATCGGGCCATAGGGTGTGAATCCCGGATCGACCGACACCCGGAAGGGTGCAGAAAACTTCATCTCCCCAATCGGCTCCTCGAACGAGGGGTTGCAGCATATTCGGATGCGCGCAGGCATTCCGGATCACAGGCAGCGAGGGGCCGAATCATCCGATGGAAAAAGCGGTCCGCGGCGGAGGCGTTGCCGAGGGTGGACGTCCGGCGGTCCGCAATGATCCGGCCGGTTGCCGTGTGCCGGGAGGAGGCGGGGTGCCTTCGTTCGGCGGCGGGAAAAAGGTCGAAGGGGAAGGCCGGCGCGGGGGAGATCAAGGGGGTCATGGCGACTCGCAAGACAGTCTTCACGACGGGGGAGGTGGCCAAGCTGTGCAACGTCGCGCCGCGAACGGTGTCGAAGTGGTTCGACGCCGGTCACCTGCGGGGGTATCGCATTCCGGGCAGCAAGGATCGGCGCATTCCGCTGGATCAGCTCGTGCGGTTCATGCGGGCGCACGGCATTCCGCTCAACGGTCTCGACACGGGAGCGACGCGGGTGCTGGTGTTCGATCGGGACGTGCAGTGGACGAAAGCGCTTCAATCTTCCCTGGAGGCGCAGGGAGACTATGAGGTTCGATCGGCGGAGTCGGCGTTCGAGGCGGGCGCTTTGCTGCGCGAACACAAACCCCACGTCTTCCTGGTGGACGTTCGCGCCGCGGACGTGGAGCCGAAGACGATCGTCCGAGGTGTCCGAGCGCTGGATCTGGAAACGGACGTGTGCGTGGTGGCGATCGGCGCCGACTTGACGGCCGCGGAAGGGGAAGGACTGATGCAGGCCGGGTTCGACGGATACCTCTCCAAACCTTTCGAAGCCCGCACCCTGATGGACCTGATCGAGCGCAGGATCCCCGCCGGGCGGCCGTCCTGACGCAGCGGCTGCGGATCGGCTCATTTCTCCTTGCCTTCTTTTCTTCGCGGTTTGTTCGAGAAGTTGCGCGCCGAGCGCGTGTTCATGCGGGGCGGATCGAGACGTGCCGCTCCGCGCGGGCTTCAAGCGCGCGGCTCGCAACACAAAAGCGAGAAACGCGGTAAACGCCCCCGTGGTCCCAAGTTGCGGCTGGGCGGAGGCGGGCGTTCCGTCAGCTTCGGGGGCGCTCGTAGGTGCCGACCAGTTCCCCCTGGGCGAGGATATGGCCTTCCATGAGCGAAAGCAGCTCGTCCTTGGTCAACCCCGGCTGGGCGTCGAGACCCTTGTCCAGGGCATAGAGCTTGAAATGGTAATGGTGAACGCCGTGTCCGGGCGGCGGCGCCGGTCCGCGGTAGCCGATCTGCCCCCAGGAGTTCTTCCCTTGCAACGCACCCACCGGGACGGACGGCGACTCGGTCGTTTCCACGCCCTCGGGAAGCCCCAAGGCGGCTGCGGGGATCTTGTAGATCACCCAGTGGACCCAGGGCTGGGGCGTGGGCGCATCGGGATCGTCCATGATGAGGGCGAGTTCCTTGGCCTGGACAGGCACGTCCGACCACGTGAGCTGGGGGGAAACATCATCCCCGTCGCCCGTATAGCGCCGGGGGATCGGTTCGTTGTTGGTGAACGCGGGACTTTCGACAGTGATGGACATGGCGTTGGCTCCGGTCGGGGCAACCCTGGCGGCGGAGGGGGCCGGACCGGGGCGGCATCCGCCCCCGACCCCACCGACAAGGACCGCCGCCGCGACGGTCCGGACGATCTGCTCCAGCAAGGGACTCGAAATCCGATAACCTTTCATGGCCCTGATCGACGCCGTCGAGCGGAGACGTTCCGCGCGGGCGTGACGGGAACGACCTCTTCGCCCCTCCGGACGGGTGACACGATGGCCCCGGCGGGGCTTTTTGTCAAGATCCGTCTTCCATCGACGGGCGGAGGAGACCCTGGCTTTCCGGACCCGGATCGGGGATCATGCCGAGTTCGAAGCCGCCGGAGGGAATCCGAGGCAAAGGAGGAGAAACGAGGAGCCGACTTTGACCGATAGACGATCCGAACGGAAGGCGGGCCGGCAACCGGCGCCCGCCGATGAGGGGCGGACCGCTTCGGGCGCGGACGCCCCGGTTTCCTCAGTGGCCGTCGTGCCTCCCGAATCGGAACGTGCCCTTGTGGAGGTTCCGGCGGGGGGCGGGGAGTCGATGGAAGTGGACGCGACGATGAACGGACATGGGCTTCCGGCCTCTTCCTCGCGGGGGCTGACGCGGGGGGAGAAGGGGGCGATTCTGCTGGGGGCCTTCGCCTTCGCGGTGCTGATTCTTCAGAGCCTGGTCGGGCATGGGACCGCCCACGCGGCGGGGCACGGGGCGGCGGACCACGTGCCGAGTTTGTGGTCGGTGCTGCCGTTCGCGGGGTTGTTGCTGAGCATCGCGCTGCTGCCGCTGATCCCCGCCACCACGCACTGGTGGGAGAGCAACAAGAACCGTCTGGCCGTGGCGCTGGCGTTCGGGGCGATCACGCTGGTGTACTACGCCTTTGCGTTCGGCGTGGAGAAGATCCGTCCGGTGCTCACCCACGCCCTGGTGGACGAGTACATTCCGTTCATCATGTTGTTGTTCGCGTTGTATGTGATCAGCGGAGGCATCCGGCTCAGCGGGGACATCGCCGCTCATCCGGCGACGAACACGACCTTCCTGGGGGTGGGGGCGCTGGCCGCCAGCTTCCTGGGCACCACGGGCGCGAGCATGCTGCTCATCCGTCCCCTGCTCCAGACGAACGTCGAGCGAAAATACAAGGTCCACACGGTGGTCTTCTTCATCTTCCTGGTGAGCAACATCGGGGGGACGCTCTTGCCGATCGGCGATCCGCCGCTGTTTCTGGGATATCTTCGCGGCGTGCCGTTCCTGTGGACGTTCGGGCTGTGGAAGGAATGGGCGCTGGTGTGTGGCGTACTGCTGGGGGTGTACTATGTGTGGGACAGTTGGGCGTATCGCCGGGAGACGCTGCGCGACCTGATCCTCGACGAGACGCAAAAGACGCCCCTGCGCCTGACGGGCAAGATCAACCTGTTGTGGTTGCTGGGCGTGGTGCTGTCGGTGGCGCTGATCAAGCCGGGCGAGCCGCTGCCCCTGCTGGGCTTTACGGCTTTCCCGTTCATGCGCGAACTGGCGATGCTGGTCTTCGTGGCGCTGTCGCTGAAGTGCGGCGATCCGCGGATCCGGGCCGCCAACGGCTTCAACTATCATGCCATCCTCGAGGTGGCGGCGCTGTTCATCGGCATCTTCATCTGCATGCAGGCGCCGATCGAGATCCTTCGCGGCAGCGGGGAGACGCTCGCGAAGGTGCTCAAGTCGCCCACCCACTTC
>CAZNQN010000119.1:0-6246 GCA_964574925.1 uncultured Phycisphaeraceae bacterium
ATCCGCCACGGCTGGGGGACGTACACGTCCGCGCCCGCATGACGGGCTTCAAGAACGCGGACGGCCCAGTGCGCCAGTCGCCCCGTTCGCGTGTAGGAGGCTTCCGGCAGGGGGGGAATATACGTCGAGACGCGCGCCGTCTGCGAGGTCTGCAAGGTGCGGATCCGCTCGCCCAGGAAAGCGGGCGAGGCATCGGGGCCCGCGGCGAGAACGAGTTCCGCCACGTTGCGACCATCGAGGCCGCGCTCCCGCGTGATGTCCTGCACGACGGCCAGGCGCGGAACGGAGATATAGTCGGCCATCACCTTGCGCATCCGTTCCAGGGCCAGGATGAGCCCTTCTTCTTTCAGATGCGGAGGCTGCCGGTCCGCGCCGAGCTGCCAGGTCTGGAAGAGGCTGGCCCAGGGGGCGACGGTCATCGCGAGGCGGTCCCGCCAGGCGGCGGGGTCGCCGCCCAGCCACTCCACCAGCGCTCGAAGTCGTTCCTCCCGCGGGGTGGCGGTGTCGCCGGGGATCCCCTCGAAGACGCCCGTGAGGGCGAACCCGGCTTTCACCAGCGCCTGGAAAAAGGCGTCCCGCACCGCGCAGGCGCGTTCCCCCGGCTGGCAGAGCGGACGATCTCCCCAGAGGGGCACCTTGGCCGCCTGGACGCGCTGGTGCCGCAGCAGGGCGAGCACGGTTTCCGAATGGTCGTAGGCATCGGACTGGAGGACGACGCCCAGCCGCCGGACGGGATGGGCTCCCGGATGGACCAGCGGCGCCAGTCGGGCGAAGGTGATCGCCCGCGTGACCACGGTCTCGTCCCCCGCCACGATGTCGAGACGGGCACGGTAGAGACCGGGCGGAAGATGGGCCGTGGAGACCGTCCGCGGTGTTCCCGCAGCCCGCATCGTCACGGGCACGGGGTGGGTCTCCACGACGTTCCCGGCCGCATCGACAATGGTCAGCAGTCCCCGCAGGCCGGGATCCTCGCTGTCCGAGAAGACGATCTCCAGATCGAAGGGCCCGTCGGGGGGGATCACGTTTCCCCGCGCGGCGCAGGAAAGGGCCACGCGCGGCAGGGCGTAGAGGGCGATGTCGTCGAACCACGCCCCGGCCGAGACGTCCCGCCGGGGGATTTCCCAGGGACGCCAACCGCCGGGATCCCACATGTCCCGTTGAAGCACCCAGGCGGTGACGGCGATGGTGTAGGCTTCCGGGGGGGCCTGCGGGAGATCGATCACCACCCGCGTCCATTCGTCGCTTCCGCTTCCGCCGACGAACGGGGAGCGGGTCAGCGTCTCCACGATCGGACGACCGGCGCGGTCCACGAAGTGCGCGCTCAGACACGCCCGGGCATGACGCAGCGACTGTGGACGGATGTATCCGACGACGCGGTATTCGGTGTTGAGCCGGACGCGCGTCTCGGGACCGTTGTACTGGAACGCCACGTTGCGTCCTTCCGAAGCCAGGTGGAAAGACGGCGGCGCCTCATGGCCGACGGCTTCGTCGAACCCCCCGCGCGTGTAATGGGGGAACCCTGCGGGGCGAAGGGGTTCCCAGTATTTCGGCAAGTCTTCCAGGTTGCCCAGCGGACGTTCGTTGAAGTCGAAGCGATGGACGAGTCGGGCCGCGCGGGAGGTCGAAGCCGCCGAGCGCGAAGCGGTCGCGGTCTCCTGCGCCGCAAGCGGTGCGCCCGGCGCGAGAACGAGCACGGCCAAGGCACACGTCGCCTTCAGCGCCGTCGTCGAAACGCGGCGCGGGGATCGGGCGCTTCGCCCGGTACGGGATGAAAACCGTGCGATCATCGTTGGATTATCGGCGGGCGACAAAGGACGGGTTAGGAACCGGCGTGCGGGCGGTTGCGGGGCGGTTGGCGGGCAGATTGCCCCGGGCAGGGAGTTGCGCTACGATGCGGCCGCGATCATGGGTTCCCCCTTCGACATCCGGCGTTTCCTGACGGATTTCGACTCGCTGCGGATCGGACACGTCCTGACCGACACGCTGGTGATCGGTTCGGGGGTGGCCGGTTGTCGGGCGGCGCTGGCGGCGGCCGAGTTCGGACCGGTCATTCTCATCACCAAGGCGGGGTTCGAGGATTCCTGCACGCACGCCGCCCAGGGCGGCATCGCCGTCGCCCTCGGGCCGGACGACGATCCGCAGCAACATTTCGAGGATACCGTTCGCGTCGGATGCGGGCTGAGCCGGCATCGCGCGGTGGAGCGTCTGGTCCGCGAGGCGCCGGAACGCATCCGCGAGCTGATCGACTGGGGGATGGCCTTCGATCGAAGGGGAGACGACCTCGACCTGGGACGGGAAGGCGGCCACCGCACCAACCGGATCGTGCACGCCCGCGGCGATCAGACGGGACGGGAGCTGTCGCGGACGCTCAAGGTGCGGGTGGAGACCTCCTCCAACATCCGCGTGTTTTCCCACTGCTTTCTCATCGACCTGCTCGTGCTGGACGGATCGTGCGTCGGCGCCCTGACGCATCACGGTCATCACGGACATCAGATCATCTGGGCCAAGCAGACGATTCTCGCCTCCGGCGGATGCGGGCGGCTGTGGCGGGAGACGACCAACCCGCCGGTGGCGACCGGGGACGGGGCGTCGGTGGCGTTCCGCGCCGGCGCGGTGCTGACCGACATGGAGTTCATGCAGTTCCACCCCACGACGCTGTACGTCGCCGGTTCGGGACGGGCGCTGATTTCCGAGGCCGTGCGCGGCGAAGGCGCCTATCTGGTCGATCGGGAGGGGAACCGGTTCATGCAGGCGTACCATCCGGATGGGGAACTGGCGCCGCGGGATGTGGTGAGCCGGGCCATTCAGACGCACCTTCGCAAGACGCGCGCCAACTGCGTCTACCTGGACGTGCGACACCTTTCCGGCTTCGCCGCGCGGTTTCCGCATATCGCTTCGCTGTGCGCCCAGTTCCAGATCGACGTGACGAAAGACCTGATCCCGGTTCGCCCCAGCGCGCATTACATGATCGGGGGCGTGCGGGTGGACCTGAAAGCCCGGACGTCGATTCCGGGGTTGTACGCCTGCGGAGAGGCGGCGTGCACCGGTGTACACGGCGCCAACCGCATCGCGAGCAATTCGCTGCTGGAGGGGCTGGTCTTCGGAAAGGTGGCGGGGGAAGAGGCGGGGCGGCAGGCGGCGTCGATGGGCAACCATTCCCCCCTGCGGCGCGTCTCCCATGTCCATCCCCGCTCGGAACGCACCCTGCTGGATCTCAACGACATCCGCAACTCGCTGCGCAGTCTGATGTGGCGCAACGTGGGCATCGTCCGCGAGGAGGACCGCCTGCGGGAGACGGTGGAGATCCTCGACTTCTGGGCGCACTACACGCTGGACAAGACGTTGAACCGGCCGGCGGGTTGGCAGATCCAGAACCAGCTTACGACCGCCCGGCTCATTGCGATGGCCGCCCACCGGCGGAGCGAGTCCGTCGGCGTACACTTCCGCAAAGACGCCCCGGACACACCGCCGGCGGTTCGTTACCACCTCGACATCCGCCGGGAGGAAGACGGTACGGTCCCCCAGGTTCGTGAGATCGACGAGGAGGGGGAAGACCGGCGGTGACCTTCCCTGGCGGGGTCCGATCCCGATCGGGTTTGTCGGTCGAATTCCGTCGCGATCGTTGACAAAGGGCGGGTCACGCGCCATATTGTAGGCGGATACCTACTGTGGTCGCGCGGGAGACCCTTCATGCCCCGACCGAACCGGCTTCGCGAACAGCGGCAACGACTGCTGCCCGTGGTGGCGGAAGCGTTCGCCGAGCTGGGCTACCGGCGGGCGACCACCGCCGAGCTGGCGCGCCGCTGCGGCGTGCAGGAAAACATCCTCTATCGTCTCTGGTCGGACAAAAAGGCCATGTTCATCGCTTCGATCGATTATGCCTATCAGCGGGCGGTGGCGTCATGGCGGTCGGTGCTGGAGCGGGGGGATGATCCCCATGCGGCCGTTCTCGGTTTGCTGGAACACGAGGCCAGCCACTCCGGCGAATCCGGGCTGCACCGCCTGGTCTTCGCGGGACTCAACGAAACGGACGACCCGGACATCCGCGCCTCGTTGCGACGGATGTACGGTCGGTTTCACCGGTTCATTCATGAACAGATCGCCCGCTACCGGGAGGGGGCGAAGACGAAGGGGCTTCCGGAGGCCGCGTTGAGTGCATGGGCGATCGTAGCGCTGGGGAATCTGGCCCACATCGGGCGGGATTTGCATCTGCTCGGCATCCGCGCGCAAAGGCGGTTGATCCGTACCGTCGGTCGTTTTCTTCTCGACGGGGGGGCGTCCTGAACGCCCTTCGTTTTTTGTTCATACTGTAAGCATATGCTTACTTCGCGAGCCATCGAGGAACCGTACGAAAAGGAGAAGGCATCATGAACCGCAGAGGATTCGGCCGTAAACGGATTTGGGACAGTCTTATCGCGGGGTGCGTGGCGGGTCTCGTGCCCCTGGCCGGATGCGCGCAGACGTGCTCCCCGGAAGAACGGGTCGCCATGAAACGGCGGCGGCAAATCATGAAACGGGCGTGCCCCGGCGCCAAGATCGTCATTCTTCCCGTCAGGCACTGGAACCATACGGTCAGCCGCGAGGACGCCGTCCGCCTCGCCGAGCAGCTTACGGAAAAGAACCTGTGCCGGGCCGAGGCGGCGGAGACCCCCTTCCGCGCCAAACTGAAACCGTCTCCGAACGAACAGAAGGTTCTCTGGGAACTCGCCCGCGCGTTTCGTGCCGACGTGCGGCAGAATCCACCGGCGGCGGATTACGTACTGCTGGCCGACTACATGTTGGGGCGACCCGGTCGAGAGGCGGCGGCCGTACATTTCATCGTCTGTGACCGCAAGGGCGAGTGGGTGATCGTGGATTTCCAGAACAGTCATCACGACGACTTTCGGGCGATCCGTCCGGTGACGCCCGATGATTGTGCGAAGCTCGTCGTCAAGCGACTGGAACGCTATCTGCGCGGATCGTAGCCATCCGCTGGTTCACCGTCGCGAATCGCCCGCGGTCGGCCGGTCGCGGCGGGTACCCCGCGACCGGTTCCATTCCGGCAATCGCAGGCGGGTTGCTCGGTCGGTCCGCATCGGCCGTCCGGTCCGATCGGCATGATGCACGGCGGGAAACGGCGGCAGGGCGGAGATGGCCTTCCGGTGGACCTCTCCGGTTCGAAACGGTCCGCCGATACGCTCCCGTTTCGAGCTGCGCGGGCATTTTCCGCATCCGGGGGCGAGGTGGGTCCGAGTGCGCGCCGGGCTACGCGGACCCTGTGATCGGACCTGCCTTGACCGGTGGACAGCAGGCTGATATCATCGAACTGTCAGCCGGGAAAGGAACCGTTGCGAAACAGGGGGTTGCGGGCCGGGCTGTTTCATCCACAACATCCTCATCGTTGACGATGCACCTTCGCCGGACGGCGTCGATCGTCCACCCTTTCGCTTCGAAAATTCCTTTTCGGTTTGAGTAGGGCGCCGGTCGTTGCTCGTGTTCGTCGAGGGCTGGGGGGTAGGTTTCATGTCCGGGCTGCCCTCGAACACGTGACATCCTCCGGCACCGTTCCAACGTGCACACGAAAGGTTGTGCGAGAGGAGAGGCATCCATGACGGGCAAGATTCATCGGATCGGAAGCGGATGGGGAGCGATCACCGCGGTGTGGTTGCTGATGTGGGCCGGGTGCAACCTTCAGGCTGTCCTGACCCCGCCGCAGCCGTCGACGCCGCAGGAGGGCACGCAGGGAAGACCGGCGCCCGAGGCCACGGCGGTCCGATCGCTGAGCCGGCACTACGTCTCCGTGACCTTTTCCCGCAGTGTGGGGGCGGAGGCGGAAGATGCGGCCGCCTATCGGATCGAAATGTCGGACGGGACGGCGCTGCACGTGCGATCGGTGCGTCGTGAGGATGCGGACGAGGTCGTCCTCGTGACCGAGGCGCAACAGGCCGTGCCCTATGAGCTGACCGTCGAGCTCGCCGATGCGGGCGGCGGGGAACCGACCGTATCCGGTCCGATCCCGTTCGACGGTTCGGAGCTGGAAGAGCCGTTCGTTGTCTCGGCCGTTTCCCTCAACACAAACACGGTGCTGGTGACGTTCAGCGAGCCGGTGGAACTTCCCTCGGCGACGACGGATTCGTTCTACGCCATCCGCAAGACCGACGGGGACGGGGCGCTGGCGGTCCTGGAAGCCCGACCGGGCGAAACCCCGATTCGTCACGGGCACAACGGCAACGCCGACGGGGCGGGCGGCGATCTGCGGCAGGGTCA
>CAZNQN010000119.1:6256-7247 GCA_964574925.1 uncultured Phycisphaeraceae bacterium
GATCGGGAAGCCGTCACCACCGTGATCCTCCGCACCGGCGAACAGCAGGATATCGAGTACGAGGTCGAGGTGTTCGACGTCATCGACGCCGATCGGCATCTGTTCATCGACCCGGAGCGGAACACGGCGCGGTTTGCGGGCATCGCCGCGGAGGACCAGACGTCGCCTCGACTGCTGGACGCGAAGCCGCTGAGCAAGACGACCGTGCTCCTTACGTTCAGCGAACCGCTCGACAGCCGGGCGAACGATCCGGAGCGCTACGCGCTTTCCCCCTCCCTGGTGATCGAGGAAGCCGACCTGCTCAACCACCAGACGCAGGTGCTGCTGACGACGGCGGAGCAGACGCCGGGGCGGCGGTACACGGTCACGGTGACGGGGGTGCGGGACAAGTCGGGCAACGAGATCGACGATTCGGCGAACTCGGCCTCGTTCCGGGGGACGGGACGGGCGTTCGTGCTACAAGGGGCCGTGGCACTGTCCAACACGAGCGTGCTGGCGACCTTCAGCGAGCCGCCCGATCCGGACACGTCGTTGAACCCTTCCCTCTATCGCATCGAGGATCCGGAAGGGGAGGAAGTGGACGTGCTGGTGACGGACGTGGTGGCGGACGAGAACGATTCCCGCTCGGTGATCCTGACGACGACGCCGCAGGAAGGGATCGAGTACCGCCTGGGGGTGAGCCTCATGCGGGCCATGCAGGACGGGTCCCCGATCGATCCGACGGGGCGGACGGCGACGTTCGAGGGCATCGCCGCCGTGGACCGCGCCGGTCCGAGGCTGCTCAGCGCCGCCTCCAGCGACGGGACGACGATCCTGCTGAGCTTCAGCGAGCCGCTCGCCGACGGAGCGGCCGATCCGCGCAACTTCCAGATCACCTGTGACGCATGCGAACAACGAGAGTGGCTGGTGCTGGAAGCCTTCCCGACCGCGCACAACACCCGGGTGGTTCTTGTTTTTAATCAGCCGGCGGCCGCCGAGACCTACACAAGGA
>CAZNQN010000120.1:0-7246 GCA_964574925.1 uncultured Phycisphaeraceae bacterium
CCCGCCCGCGTGACCAGAATCGTCACCGGAATCGCGAGGGCGGCGACGAAGGTGGTGGCGAACCCCCGCAGGAGGCGTACAGCACCAGCACCGACAGGACCAGCCCCAGCACGATGCTTTCCCACACGCTTGCCACGCCCTCACGCACGAAGAGGGACTGATCGTAGAAAAACGCAAGACGCAGATCCGGCGGCAGCGATTCCCGCAGGGAGCGCAGCTCGCGTTGAAGACCCCGGGCGATCGCCAGCACGTTGCCGTCCGGTTGGGCATAAACATTGAGCAACACGGCATCCACCCCGTCGGCCGTGACGATGTTAAACCGCGGTGCCGCCCCCTTGCGTACCGTCGCGATGTCCCGCACGCGAACCGGCGCGCCGCCTTTCCATGCCACCACGACGTCACCGATCGCGCGGGGATCCGGAAGACGACCGTCCACCAGGGTCAGGTACAATTGATGGTTTTCCTCGTGCATGCCGGCGGAGACGAAACGGTTGGTGCGGGCCAGGGCCTCGCTGACTTCAGGGAGCGTCAGGTGATAGGCCGCCAGGCGAAGCGGATCCACGACGACGTGATACTCCGGCACGTCCCCTCCGACCAAGGCCACGCGGGCCACGCCCCGGACACGAAGAAAGCGGGGGCGGATCTCGTAGCGGGCGGTCTCCCACAGATCCGCCAGGCTCCGTGTCCGACTCGTCAGGCTGATGCCGATGATCGGAAAGGCGGCGAACGTGAGCCGATGCACCTGGGTGCGGGCACTGGCAGGCAGCGAAGCGCGGATCTGCGACAGGCGGCCGAGCACGTACAACTCCGCCTCCACCATGTCGGTCTGCCAGGTGAAGAAGACGTTGATCTCCGCCGATCCTCGTCCGGTGGCGGAGCGGATGTTGATGACGCCTGGGATGTTCTTCATCGCTTCTTCGATGGGCCGGGTGATGGTGGCCATCATCTCGTCGGTCGGCATCACGCCGTTGTCCACGAGGATCACCACGCGCGGGAAGTCCGTCTGCGGGAAGACGGAGGAAGGCATTCGGTAGGCGGCATAGGCACCCGCCCCGCACAGCACAAGCGTGATGAAGAGAATGCTTTGCCGGTGACGGACGTAGAATCCGCCTGCACCATGTCGCCCTTTCCCGCCGGTCGGGAGAGGGTCCGCATGGCGGGATGCAGGCGGAACGAGGGGATCGCGTGTCGGCATCGTCGGATCAGAACAAAAAGGCCGCCCACGCCGCACGGGCCAGGTCGCCCGCAAACGCCGTCAACGTGGAGGTAGCCTCCGGCGTAAGCGGACGACATCCGCACATCAGCACCGTGACGATCATGCCCGTAAGTGGCCATCGGCGTCGCTGCCGTCGCCTGCGGTTCATGGTCGGGTCGTCTCCTCCGTTGGCGAGGAACGGGCCGGTTCGGTCTGCTCCGTTTCGGGAGGGAGACGCCCGCCGAGGGCACGGCGGAGCTGCGCCATCGCGATGGCGTGGTCCCGTTGGGCTTGAATGTAAGCCTCCCGTTGGGCGATCAGCCGCCGTTCCGCATCGACAACGTTGAGGATATCGATCTGGCCGGCTTCGTAGGCCCGCTTGGCCGATTCCACATGCGCCTGAGCCAGGGGGATCCCTTTCTCTCGCAGGAAGGAAACGAGCTCCTCGGTGCTGCGCGCCGCGGCGAGCGCCTCCCGCACATCGCGGGCGACGTCGTCGAGTATGGCTTCGTAGCGCTTCCGCGCCTCGACTGCCTGAAAACGGGCCTTGGCGATCTGCGCCTGATTCTGATCCCAGAGGGGCAACGTCAGATCGAAGGTCGGTCCCAGGAGCGAGTCGATGATCTGGCTGCGTTCCCGTCGTCGTTCGGTGCGCGACTGGATGGACGGCGCGGTGAGGCGCCCGTTTGCCACCGACGCCCGGGCCGTGTCCGCCAGCAGCTTTCGCCCCGGCAAGGCCCGCCGCTCCACCCGCTCCCATTCCCATCCCACCGCGAAGTGGGGGATGACCCGCCGGTATTCCCGCCGGACGCGATCTTCCGCAGCGTGCACCTCTCTTTCCGCCGCTTGCGCGTCGAGCCTCTCCCGCATCGCGAACACGATCAGATCGGTTTCGTCCTGGGGAGGCAGCGGCTCTGCGGGAATCGCATCTTGCAGCGTCCAACGAGGCTCCCACCGGGCCAGCCCCAGCAGGTGCCCTACCTCGTGTCGTGCGGCCCGGCGCATGCCCCGAAGCTCGATCAGGCGGGCGCGGGCCTCCAGCACGTTGGCCCGCGCAAGATTGACGTCCACCTGGTTGGCGTCTCCCGCTTCGAACCGGTGGGTGGCGACGCTCAGCGAGGTTTCGGCGAGCCGGAGGGTTTCCTGAGCGGCCTGCTCCAGCCGCTGAAACGCCAGCCATTCGTAACAGGTTCGCCGCACGTCGAAGACGAGATCATTGGCTGCGCGGGCGACGCGAAGGACGGCCTCCTCCAGTGCGCCCTCGGCCAGCCGTCGGCGCAGCGGGATCTGCCACAGGTCGGCCAGCTCCTGCCCCATTGTCAGCGTCAGGTTCGCCCGCCCGCCTCCTTCCGGAAACCGCGGGCTGATCCCGAACGAGGGATTGGACAGCAGACCGGCTTGGACAAGATCGGCCCGTGCCACACCGATCTCCTGGACCCGGGCCTGGAACCGCTTGTTGTTCAACATCGCAATCTGTACGGCCTCCTCGACCGTCAGACCGTCTTCCAAGCGGGTCCGAATCATGGCCTCGATCGAAGCTTCCGTTTCCGGATCGTAGCTTTGTTCCACGCCGGTGCGTCCGGCAATCAACCGGCGTGCACGACGCATGTCCGGGCGGGCATCGACCCTGATGCAGCCGGCGGCGGGCGACAGGAATCCCAGCACGAGCAACAGGACCCGGCGCCGCGACAGCCCGGGAACCAGACGGCGGGCAGTGAGACACCCCCACACGCAACAGCGGTCTCGCGCGGTTTTCCCCCAGGGCTGCGAACCCACCGGACGGTCTCTCCCCGGATTCTCTAGCCCCGAAGGGAAGCCGACCCACGCTCCGACACCGGGATGACCGTCACCATTCAATGGACCAGAGGATCTTGGCACCGAAGTCCGGCGTCTCCTCATGACCGTCCAGCCCGATGTCCACGGCGAACTTGAGGTGCTGGTTTTCGGCGATCCGTCGCACACCCCCCAACTCCAGCAGATTCTGGTTCGGGTTCCCCACTTCTTCGCTGCTGCGGTTCAGATAGTTGATCACGCAGATCGTGTCCTCGTCCAACTGATAATCAAATCCGATCCCGGCCCCCCATTGAAAGGGGCGGCGCCCGTCGTCCTCATCCCCCCGCCCGCCGTTGGCCGTCTCCACGAACCCTTCCAGATGGCTGCGTACGCCCTCCATCACGGTCTTGGTGATGTTCAGGTGCAGCTCACCGTCCACGCCGGAGGAGCCTTCCCCGCTGGGAAACCGTCCTTCGATCCAGGCCGCCATCGCCGGCGTATCCTCGGTTTCGCGGGCGAACTGATAAAAAAGCTGCAAGGAGACGTCGCCGTTGCCTTGATCGCCCCCGTCGCCGATGTTCAGCGGAGCCACTTCCACCTCCACGAACATGTCGTCGTTGAGGCCGTATTTGAGGTTCGGCGTGAAAAAGAAATTGTCGTCTCCTTCGCCGGCGTTCGTTTCCCAGGCTCCCTCCAGCTCCAGCTCCCACTCGTTGGCGACCGTGTTGACGTTGGCTTCCCGCACGTTGAAGAAGTCGCTGATCTCACGATAGTCGTGCGATTTTTCCGAACCAGACATGGTCTCCTGGAAGGAGATGTCGGACCGCGTCTGCCAGCGCAGCGACAGGGGGTCCTCCCACGCCGGGGAGCGTCGCGTTGACCACGAACGTCGCGCGGAATCCGTTCGCCCGCTCGCTTTGTTCTGCTGGCCCAGTGAGATGGACGGCCCCATCAACAGGAACGAAACGGCCACCCCGACACCGCTGACCCGCGACAACCGCGTTGCTCGCTGCATCATCGATTCCTTTCCATACGCCTTGCTGGATTCGCCCGACCGCGCCGCCGGACCGCCAATCGATCAGGTTACCCGTAAACGTGCCGATCGCCATTACGACAAGATGACAAATTCGTCATATGGCCGCCCATCGTTGGAGTGTGGCGCACGGGAAGAAAAGACTCGTTGGGAACGTGCACCCGAAATTGATGGGGCGGATTCCTGCCGGTACACTCTCCACGCGCGGCTGCGCCCGCGCCTGACACGGAATCCGACGGGGGTGGTCCGGATGCATGTGCTGGTGATCGAAGACGAACCGGGCGTCTCGGCATTTCTTGCCAAGGGTCTCAAAGAGGCCTCGTACGCGGTCGATCTGGCGGAGAACGGCCTCGACGGCTTTCAACGCGCGCTGACCGGGATCTATGACGTGATCATCCTCGACTTGATGCTGCCCGGTCGTGACGGACTGACCGTTTTGCGCGATCTTCGCACCCGTGGCATCCGCACGCCGGTGATTTGCCTCACCGCCCGGGACGCGGTCGAAGATCGCGTCAGCGGGTTGGATGCCGGCGCGGACGATTACCTCGCGAAACCGTTCAGTTTTTCCGAGCTGCTGGCCCGCATCCGGGCGCTGCTGCGTCGAGGGTCGGGCTTGACCCGCAATCCGGTCACCGTGGCCGATCTCCGCGTCGACCTCGTCGCCCGCACTGTTCATCGGGGAGACCGCCGCATCGATCTGTCGCGGACCGAATATGCCCTGCTGGAGTATCTTGCCCGCCACGCCGGCCACGTGGTCTCCCGCACGATGCTGCTGGAACACGTATGGGGCATGCATCGGGATCCGGTGACCAACGTCGTGGAGGTCCACATCAACCGCCTGCGCAAGAAAGTGGATCGCGGGTTCGATCCGCCCCTGATCCATACGATTCGCGGGGTCGGCTATGTCCTTCGTGAGGATCATGCGTAACCGCCCCCGCTCCACCATCGGTGTGCGCCTCACCCTGTGGGGGGCGAGCATCACCCTGATGATCTGCGTCCTCATCTGCCTTCTCCTTTATGCCGGAGTAAATGCCGCCTTGCTCCGGCAAATCGACACGTTTCTGGAGGGCGAGGTCCACGAATTCATGCTCACCGTCAATCAACATGCCCACGACCTCGACGGACTCCAGCAGGCCATCCGGCAAGAGCTGGGGACGCGATCCCACCACGATCTGGCGTTCCGCTTGTTCGACGAACAAGGACGGTTGATCGTCAGCAGTGAGAGCGACGACCTCGTCGCCTCCGCCTGGACGCCGCCGGCACGCTGGCCGGGTTCGCGTTCCTCCTTCGTCTTTTCCACCGTCCGGACCCCGGATGGGCGTCGCGGATTCCGCACGTGCAGCCTGCGGGTGACCACCCGAGACGGACGGCGATGCATCGCGCAGGCCAGCTATACCACCGAACGCATGGAGGCGTCCCTGGCGTCGTTCCGGCGCGTTTGCCTGGCCGTTCTGGCGTTCGCCGCCACCGTTTCCCTGCTGTGCGGATGGTTTCTGGCTCGTCGAAGCCTGGCTCCGGTGCGCACCCTGACCGAAACCGCTCAGCGGATCGGGGCGGCGAACCTGTCCGAACGAGTGCCTGTGACCGGAACGGGAGACGAGCTGGACCGACTGGCCGGGACGATCAATGCCATGCTGGACCGCATCGAACGTCACGTCGAGCAGGTGCGTCGCTTCACAGCCGATGCGTCCCATGAGCTCCGCTCTCCGTTGGCCGCCCTTCGCGGCAACGCCGAAGTCGCCCTCTCCCGCGCGCGCTCGGCGTCGGAGCTTCGCCGTACGCTCGAGGAGACCATCGCCTGACGCGCATGGCCGAGGATCTCCTCCTGCTGGCCCGCGCCGACGCCGAGGAAATGCTCGTCCGCCGGGAACGGATTCGCGCGGATGCGTGGGTACGCCGTGTGATCGACCTGTATGCCCCACTGGCCGAAGAACGGGGACTGACGCTTGATCTGGAGCCTCCGCCGCCGTTCTGGATGGAGGCCGACCGGATTCGCATGGGAGAGCTGCTGGGCAACCTGCTGGACAACGCGATCAAATTCACGCCCGCGGGCGGCCATGTCACCGTCACGCTGGCGTCACACGAAGACGTTGTCCACCTCGTCGTCCGGGATTCCGGATGCGGGATCGCGCCGGAACATCTTCCGCACGTCTTCGATCGTTTCTACCGCGCCGATCCCGCTCGTTCGTCCCGTCAAGGAGGGACGGGGCTGGGGCTGTCCATCTGTCAGGCCATCGCCCGTGCTCACGGCGGAGCCATCGACATAACCAGCACGCCGGGACGCGGGACGACCGTTTCCGTGACGATTCCTCGTGCGGCGAATCGCGATGGACAATCCCACATAGAGACTTCATAGAGACTTCAGCCGAGCGAATCGGACACAGCGCATTTCCCGTTTTCATGTTCCGAGCGGCGGGCATAAAGCCCGTGCGATGCAGCGGGACTCCCGCCGCATCCGACGCGGAAACAGTCGCTCTGCATTTTGGAGAACGCGTCAGAGCGATTAGGCCGTGAAAGAATGATCGGTGATCGTAAAAGCGATCGTTCGGACTCGCGGATTTCCCGCCTGCCCTTCCTTGCGGGTAGAATGCCGCCTTGCGGTGCATCGACGAAACGGGACGTGGCTCGTGTTTCGCGAGAGCCTCTCACCGGGTCAGGATCCGCCGATGGGCAACGAGATGTCGCGCCCGATACGAGACGGGTGACCGGGAAAAGACGAGATGGGGTTTCGCTTCTTCCGCCGAATCAAGATCGCTCCCGGAATCAGTCTGAACTTCAGCAAGTCGGGCATCTCGCCGTCGTTCGGCGTCCGCGGGGCACGCATGACGATCGGTCGACGGGGCGTGCGCACAACGTTCGGCATCCCCGGCACGGGGCTGTTCTACACGGAGGTCAGCGGTCGCAGCCGCCAACGGAGTTCGCGGACACGATCTCCCGCCTCCCCTCCATCCCCGCAGCACCAGCTCGACTTGGGTTTCTTCGAGCGACTGTTCACCCCGAAGGCGGAGCGTGCGTTTGTCGACGGTTGCAAGGAGTACGTCGCCGGCCATCATGATCGAGCGCTGGCCCGACTCCGCGAATCCGTCCACCTGCCGGACGGGGCGTTTCTGGCAGGATTCCTGGCGTTCGGGGCCGGACGGTATGCCGAGGCGGAACGGTTTCTGAAACAGGCCGCCGCGGCCCGGACCCGGCTCGGAACCCATTTCGCCAAGTATGGACTTCATGTGGAGCTTGACGTCTCCATC
>CAZNQN010000121.1:0-7222 GCA_964574925.1 uncultured Phycisphaeraceae bacterium
ATCCGGAAACGCGCCTCCGCCCGGCTCGTAGACTCCGTCGCCCGCCGGGCCGATCCGTTCCTCTTCCTGTTCACTTCTTGGGCACCGGAATCTGCCCGTAACGCTTGCTCTTTCGACGCCGCAGGATGCGGCGGTTCGACACCTTCCGCGGCGAGCGGGTCCGCGTCCCCTTGGCCAGCTTGCCCGTCGGGCTGCACGGGTGCCGACCCCCGCCGCTGCGACCCTCGCCGCCGCCGAGCGGATGCGAAACCGGGTTCTGCGCCGTGCCCCGCACGTGCGGCCGGCGCCCCCGATGCCGCGTGCGACCCGCCTTGCCCCAGCGAAGGTTCTGGTGGTCCACGTTGCCCACCTGCCCGATCGTCGCCCGGCATTCCGACCGGACTTCGCGCATCTCTCCGGAGGGCAGGATGATGATCGCCCAGTTGTCGTCCCGCGAGGCGAGCTTGGCGGACGCCCCCGCCGACCGCGCCAGCTTCCCCCCCTGCCCCGCGTTCAGCTCGATGTTGTGGATGTCCAGCCCGGGCGGCATGAACTTCAGCGGCATGGCGTTGCCCACCTTCGGCTCCACGTCCGTGCCGCTTTCCACCGTGTCGCCCGCCTTCAGACCCACCGGCGCCAAGATGTACCGCTTTTCCCCGTCCTCGTATTCCACCAAAGCGATGTGGCAGGTCCGGTTCGGATCGTACTCGATCGCCTTGACCGTCCCCGCCACGCCGTCTTTGTTCCGCTTGAAATCGATCCGGCGGTAGATCCGCCGCGCCCCGCCGCCGCGGTGCCGTGTCGTGATCTTGCCGTGATGGTTGCGCCCGCCGTGTCGGGTCAGGCGCTCGCACAGCGACTTTTCCGGCCGCTTGCGCTTGTCCGTCAGCTCGGCGAAGTCGTTGACCGAGGAGGCCCGTCGCCCCGGAGACGTCGGTTTGTATTGAATCACGCCCATCGCAATCCGAACCCCGCCGGGCCCGCTCCGTCAGAACAGGTCGATGTGGTCCTCCGCATGAAGGACCACCACCGCCTTTTTCCAGTCGGCCGTCTTGCCCGTCTTGAACCGCACCCGCCGCCGTTTTCCGCGTCGGTTGGCCGTCCGCACCGACTGGACCCGCACCTTGTAGATCTTCTCGATCGCTTCCTTGATCATGGGCTTGGTGGCGTCCGGGTGCACCTCGAACGCATACGCCCCGCCGCGGGCCGGCATGTGCTTCGTCGCCGGGTGCGACTGCTGCGCCTGATGCGTCCCCTTCTCCGTCACCAGCGGGCGCTTGATCACATGATAGATGTCCATGATCGACCCTCGCCCTTACGCACTTTCCGCCCGCGCCTCGCCCCGACACGTCAGCGGGTCGGCCAGCAGGCGCTCCAACGCCGGTTTCGTCAGGATCAGCTTCCGCCGGCGGAGGATCTCGTACGCATGCAGCTCCGCCAGCGGCTTGATCTCCGTCTTCGGCAGGTTCCGCCCCGAAAGATACGCGTTACGGTCCGCCTCGTGCAGCGCCAGCACGCATCCGCCGTCCACCTTCAACGCCGACAGCATCGACACGAACCGTTTCGTCTTCGGCTCCGGAAACGACAGGTCCGCCACCACCAGCGCGTCGCCGGACTCGATCTTCGCCAGGATAGCGCTGTTGCGGGCCAGTCGCCGCATGGCCTTGGGAAACCCCTTGTGCGCCCGCGGACCGCGCTTGGCGAACGCTCGTCCGCCCCCGCGACGGACCGGCGTGCGGATCATCCCGGCCCGGGCGTTGCCCGTGCCCTTTTGCCGGTAGAGCTTGCGGGTGGACCCTTCCACGTCGCTTCGCGACTTGGTCCGGGCGCTGTGCTGCCGCTGATGATCCAGGTACGCCACCACCGCCTGCTTGAGCAGCTTGACGCGCACCCGACCGCCGAGCACCGCCGGGTCCACCGACATCTCGCCCGCCGGTTCGCCGTTCATCGTATAGACAGGTACGGACAGCATCCTTCCGGTCCCTTGCCGCTACCCTTTTTTCTTCTTCGCCGCCCGCACGAGCACGACGGATCCGTTCGGTCCGGGCACACTGCCCCGGATCAGCAACAGGTCCGCCTCCGGGTCTACCTTGACCAGTCGAAGCCCCTGCACGGTACGTCGCTCGCAGCCCATGTGGCCGGCCATCCGCTTGCCCTTCTTCACGCTGCGACCCGTGCCGCCGGTGGCGCTGCCGCCGATCGAACCGGCGGAGCGGTGCTTGCGCTCCACGCCGTGCGACGCTTCCTTCCCGCCGAACCCGTGCCGCTTCATCACCCCGGCGAATCCCTTCCCCTTCGTGGTGCCGATCACGTCGACGTACCTCACCTCGGACTCGGCGAACTGCTTCACCGTCAGCACGTCGCCGCGGGTCACATCAGCCGGCTCCGACAAGCGCACCTCCCGCAGCACCCGCTTGGGACCGGTCCCCGCCTTGGCCGCGTGACCGATCAGAGGCTTCGTCGAGCGATGCGGCTTGACGTCCTCATAGCCGATCTGCACGGCGTCGTAGCCGTCCGTCTCCTTCGTCTTGACCTGCATGACGACACACGGACCGGCCTTGACCACCGTCACCGGCTCGACCACGCCGTGGTCGCCGATCACCTGCGTCATGCCGATTTTCGTTCCGAGCAGCGAGGCTTCCATCACGCTACACACCGAATTCCTTCCGCCGGGCGTCGACCCGCCGGCTGATACACCCACCTTGCGTGCGACTGAAGGCTCACACGCCGGGATTGTCGTTTACGGTGGCGGACCTGCTCGGCCGTGGTCCTTCGACCGGATACGCATCCGGGCGAAGCCTGCGACCCCGGTCCCGCCGAGGCTGAATGTTACGTCTTGATTTTCACGAACACGCCCGCGGGCAGTTGGATGCGGTTGATCGCCTCCACCGTGCGCGCCGTCGGCTCGCTGATGTCGATGATCCGTTTGTGCGTGCGCATCTCGAACTGCTCCCGGGACTTCTTGTCGATGTGAGGCCCGCGCAGCACCGTGTACCGCTCGATGCGCGTCGGCAACGGAATCGGACCGTGGACCTTGGCGCTGGTCCGCTTGGCCTGCTCCACGATCTCCCGCGCCGAGGCATCCAGGGCTCGGGGGTCGTACGCCTCCATGCGGATGCGGATTCTGTTCTGGGCGCTCACCGGGCGCGACACCTCACGAAACGTACACTCGCCGTATTATGGTTCCCGCTGCCGCTCCCACAAGCGACAGACCCGGTAGCATATCCCCCTCTCCAGCCCTGTCAACCACCTTTTCGCCTCCCTGTCGCCAAAAAACTTGCCCGGCCAAGCGGCTCCCCTCCCGACCTCCCAAGCAGGCTTCTCCGTCCCCTGCTCCGGTCCCGGCCTGAAGACTTCGCCAGCCCCCCGCCGACGCCCGGCGACCGGACCGCCGAACCGGGGACTCGTTCCCCATCCCGAGCCTTGCGTTTCAACCCTGCCCACCCGACGGGTCTCCGCCCCGTTCCAAGCGCCAAAGGAGCGGTCCGCATTCCTGAAAAATGCCCTAACGTCTTATCCGTCAGAACGTTGCCCCTCTTCCCCCTCGTCTCACCGATTCGCGGAAGGAGCACCAGATCGGCCCCTCAGGGACCGTTCGAAAGGCGCTTTGCAGGGGCGATGGGCAGCCGGTCCACCTCCACCCGGAACGGCTCCGGGCCGGGATCGTTGATCTCCAGACGGACCGCCAGCAGATCCTCACAGGCGTAGTCGATCCCGATGCGGAGGACGACTGCCGAGGCTGAGCCCTGCTCGACGGGCTCCGCCCCGCCGTCGCCGGTCTCATCGACCTGGAAGAAGCGGACCCCCTCCACCAGCGCCTCCGCATCGAAGGCGTTTGCGTCCAGCTTCTCCTCCACCAGCGACCGGAGATCGGCGCCGCCGATGCTCAGCACTCGGGCGCAGGTCAGCTCCACCACGTCGGAGGTCGCATCCGCTTCCAAAGCCAGCGTATCGCCCGTCAGTCCGAATTGCACGACGTCGGGCACCGTGTCGAGGTCCAGCTCGTCGAACGTCCCCATCGTAAAGACCGGCTGGAAAGGCGTGTTGTTGATCACCGTCACACGAACCCGTCCTCGCTGACCGGCTGTTTCGCCCCCCAGCGACGCCGTCAGATGCGGCAGCAGCCCGCAGCCGGTCGTCCCCCCGATCCCCGCAAACAGTACGAATCCGATCCACACGTAACGCGGCACGAAGCAGTGCATTGCCGCGGAATGCTTCTTCGTCGGATGACGACCGTCCGACTGCGCGCCCCTCCGCAAGCGGCGCCTCACCGCGCCTGGAACGAAAAACGGATACAACCGCTCCCTGACGGTCGCAGCTCTGTTGGCACACCGCTTCCCCGCCGATCGGCGGGCAGCGCGTGCCCGTCCGTCGCACGCAAACAGGGTCAGGCAGGCGGTCGCGGAACGAATGCCGGATTCAGAACAGCGAATGAAGAACGAACCGCTCATCGAAGCCGACTCGCGTGTGCCTTTTCGTTGCCCGTGTTCTTCGCCATTCGACATTACAATGTACCGCTCCCTCACGGTCGCGGCTCCGTTGGACGGTCGTGGCTCCGTGGGACGATGCGCGGCGCTGATCGCTTCACTCGCCGTCCGCCGTTCGGCGCTCGACCGCGGCCACCGTCTTTCTCGTCCCGATCTGCCCTGTGAGGCGGCCTGTCCGCAACATCGACCCGCCTGCCGGAACCGCTTGAGTCTTTAGCGCCCGCCGCCTCGAGCACCCGTGGTGAATCTCGTTCTCTTGTTGTATCCTGACCGCGACGGAAAGCGACAGGATCATGCGCCCGCAGCCGCGAACCGCAGGCTACCCTATCACGGTTCACCCGCAAGCGTCGAATCCTCGTCGAGACAGGAAACCATGACCGACGTCGTCGAACTGATCCACGTGACCAAGACCTTCGGTCGGCAAAAGGCCGTCGATGATCTCTCCCTCTCCGTCCCCGAAGGTTCCATCTACGGCTTCATCGGTCCCAACGGATCGGGCAAGACCACCACGCTGCGCATGATCATGCGCATCTATCATCCCGACCCCGGCGGGCGGATCCGGGTCCTCGGCTCCGAATCCCCCCAGGCCGCCAACGACCGCATCGGCTACCTGCCGGAGGAACGGGGTCTCTACCGCAAGATGAAGGTACGCGACATCCTCCGCTTCTACGCCGAGCTGAAGGGACGGCGGGACTTCAAGGCCAAGACGGAGGAATGGATCGAGCGGCTCGACATGACCGAGTGGGCGGACAAAACCGTGCAGGAGCTGTCCAAGGGCATGTCGCAGAAGGTGCAGTTCGCCTCCGCCGTCATCGCCGATCCCGAACTGGTCATCCTCGACGAACCCTTCTCCGGACTCGATCCCGTCAACCTCGACTTCCTCCGCGAGGAGGTGCTCCGCCTTCGCCGCGACGGCGCCACCGTCATCTTCTCCACCCACGACATGGGCGTCGCCGAACGCATGTGCGACTACATCTTCATGATCCACAAGGGACGCAAAGTGCTCGACGGACCGCTCGACGAGATCCGGGAACAATACGGCCAGGACACCATCCGCGTGCGGATCGAGGGAAGTTCGTTCGACCCGGCCTCGATTCCCGGCGTCGCCGCCGTGACCGATTTCGGCCGCTTGCAGGAGCTCCGCGTCGAACCCGACGCCGAAACCAACGCCATTCTCCAGGCGCTGATGCGCTACGGTCGGGTAACGCACTTCGAACTGAGCACACCCTCCCTGCACGATATCTTCGTGCGCATCGCCCGGCCGGACGCACAGGAACCGACCGCTCCCCAATCCGATCCCGTCGCCCCCGTTGCGAAGGAGGTCGCCGCCGATGCGTAAAGTCCTCGTCGTGGCCGTGCGGGAATACCAGGCCGCCGTCCGCACCAAGGCCTTTATTGTCAGCATGGTGATGATGCCCATCTTCATGGGCGGCTCGATTCTCGTGCAACGCCTGATGCGCGAGAAGGTGGACGTCACCGACAAGCGTTTCGCCGTTTACGACGCCACCGGGCAGCTCTTCGACGTCATCGTCGAGGCCGCAAAACGCCGCAATATCTCCTCCGTCCAGCAAGGTGGCATTTTCAAGGGGCAAGGCGCGCACCGGAAACAGGTCCGCCCCCGTTTCCTCATCGAACGGGCGGACGTCACGAGCAACGATCTCGACCGCGTCGCGCTGGAACTCTCCGAACAGGTGCGGAACAAGAAGATCCTCGGTTTTCTGATCATCGGTCCCGATGCCATCCATCCGGAGCCGGCCGGGCAGGAGGCCTCGATCGCCTACTACTCCAACAGCCCCAACTACGACGACTTCCGCCAGTGGGTCGCCAACCTGCTCAACGAGCGGATTCGCAGCCTGCGCCTCGCGCAAGCCGACCTCGATCCGCAGCTCGTCGAACGACTGACCAGCTACGTCAGCGTCGCCAGTCTGGGGCTCGTCACCGTGACGAATCCGGCGCCATCCGACCCGCCAAAGAAACGAATCGCGCCCTCAGCATGATGCTGCCCTTCGGCATGATGATGCTGATGTTCATGATCATCATGATCGGTGCCCAACCGTTGATCCAGAGCGTGCTGGAAGAGAAGATGCAACGCATCGCGGAAGTGCTGCTGGGCTGTATCCAGCCCTTTCAACTGATGATGGGAAAACTGCTCGGCACCGTCGGCGTCTCCATGACCATCGCCACCGTCTACCTCGTCGGCGCCTTCGTCGCCCTCCGCCGCACGGGGCTTGCCGAGTTCCTTCCCGCGGACCTCGTCGGATGGTTCGTCGTGTATCAGGTGCTCGCCGTACTTCTGTACGGCTCCATCTTCATCGCCGTCGGGGCGGCCGTCAGCGATCTGAAGGAAGCCCAGAGTCTGCTCACCCCCGTGATGCTGATCGTCGTCGCCCCCATGTTCGTCTGGTTCAACGTCGTCCGCGAACCGCTTTCCTCCACCTCGACGGCCATGTCCCTCTTCCCTCCCGCCACGCCCATGCTGATGATCCTGCGCATGGCCGTCCCCCCCGGCGTGCCCCTCTGGCAACCGATCCTGGGGGCGGTGCTGGTGCTGGCGATGACGCTGCTGTGCGTCTTCGCCGCCGGGCGCATCTTCCGCGTCGGCATCCTCATGCAGGGCAAGGGCGCCAACCTCCGCGAGATGTTCCGCTGGGCCCTCCGCGGCTGATCGGTCCCCGTGCCGATCCCACGACCCCGAGGGCCACCGCCTCGACAAACCCGCGAGGCGGTGGCCCTCGGGGTCGTGGGATCGGCACGGG
>CAZNQN010000122.1:0-4397 GCA_964574925.1 uncultured Phycisphaeraceae bacterium
AACTCCGCCCGGTTCCCCCCCGCTTGCCAGCGGCGACACCACCAGCAACCCGTCCGCCTCCCTGCTCGACGACGCGGATCCTCCGATGAGCGAGTCGGGAATCGTCACCGACGCCGAGCGTGAAAAGGCCAGCGCCCCCTCGTGCAGGATGTCGATCTCCATGAACGTCGGACGCACGTCGATGAACAGCACCCGTTCCGGAAGACCATGACGGAGCAGCTCGCAGACCGCCACCTTGTTGGCGAACGGGCGCAATCCCACGCGATCGAGCCGGAGCCCGGCGGCTGCGAACGTCTCGCGGTACTGATCGAGCAGTTCGCAGCGGATCGCCGCCACCAGCACGTCGCCCGTCGGCTCGTCTTCCTGCCGCCGCCCCAGCGCGAAATCGATCGTCGCCTCCGACGCCGGAAAGGGAAGCTCCTTGGCGATCTGGATCTCCACCATCCCCGGCAACTCTTCCGGCTGCGACACCGGAAGCTTCAACGTCTTGAGGATCACCTGATCGCGCGGCACGTCCACGATCGCGTCGCGCGTGCCGATCCGTTCCTGATCGAGGGTGCGTCGGATGTGGCGGCCCATCGCCTGCGGATTGTCCGGATCGAGCCCCGGGGGGATCGCCACCGAAAGCAGACGGTCGATGCGCACGCCGCGCTTGGTCAGCACCGCATGCACGATCCGCAGCGTCCGCGGATCCCAGTCCACCGCGACCACTTTTTTCGCACGACGCCTATTGGTCACGAACGTACTCCAGGTCTTCCTCGCGAATGGGATACCGGGCGCCCAGATACGTCAGGTCTCGATAATAGACGGTTTGGGCGATCGGTCCAAGGAAATCCACCACCGCCTGCAACCGTGTCACCATCCCCGTATGATCCCCGTATCCCAGCGATTCGATTGTGAATTGTTGCGCCCGGGCTGTGATTTGCGGCTCGATCTTCTCGAACGTCTCAAGATCCACCACCTCGTACGTCAAGAGCCACGCCGTCGTCTGTTTCTCCTCCGGCGGCACCCGCGGTCGGGTCGTCACGATCGCTTCGATCTGCGCCGGCGTCAGCCCGTCGATACACCGCAGCACCAGCGGCGGCGCCGTGTTGATGTTGATCCGCCCCGGAATCTCCTGCTGGTCCGGGGGAACCGTCGTCGTACGATCCAGCAGCGCCGGCAGGTGCTCCACACGCACCGGGCTCGGCACCGGCTGGCCGTTGACCAGCTGATCCCGCAGGAAGGAAGCCGGTGATCGAATCGGCGGCGGCTGATTCGCCTCGCCATCCGTTTTCGTCCCCTCTCCACCCGACGTATCAGGTTGATCCGACGACTCCCGCGTGTTTTCAGTATTGCCGCCCGCCTCGCCTCCTTCTCCGGCCTCGTCGGAGGAGCGCTCGTTATCAGTATTGCCGCCTGGTTCTCCCTCGTTTCCTTCATCCGCAGCGGCCTCGTCCGACGGCGGCGGCGACCCGTCTCCCGCATTCTCTGTATTGGAATTGCCCGCGGACGCGGGAGGGGCGGCCGGCGGCTTCCGCGCCGTTTGCACGATGAAATCCACCACCTGCGGATCGTCGGGAAACACCTCCGTCAGCGCCTCCCGCAGTTTCTCCTTGTCCCCGAACAGATAGACCCGCGGGCGGTTGTCCACGCTGACGTTCCGCTCGGCCGAGTAGACCGTCAGATACGGATACAATCCCCGGTCGAGCTTCCCGTCCTGGTTGTCCGGCGGATAGGTCAGATCCCCGTCGTCCTCGTTGGGCGTCAGCAGCCCGTTGCGGTCGACATCCTCGCCATAGAGGATTTGCGGCGTCACGCCCTTGACCAGCAGCAGCTCCTCCACCGTGTCGAACGGACCGTTCTTGATCCGATAGGCCGGTCGAAGTTTCAGGTAGTACTCCCCTTCCGTCGTGGGATCGTCGCCGCGCGGGTCGGAGTCGGGATCCCGCCAGTCGAGGATCGCGTCCACGATCGCCCCCGGATCGACTTCCGGGTCGTCTCCCACCACCGCCCGCATCAGGATCATCAGTTGCTTGCGGGTGGCCGTGTTGAGATTCAGCTTGCTCGCCTCATCGGTCACGCCGATGCGGATGCGGTGTTCGTCGTCGGTGGGATCGTCGGCCACGATGCTGAACCGGAACGTGGTCGTCGGCTCGTCGAACTCCTCGTTCGTTCCCAAAACCGACTCGTCTCCGTCGGGCGTCCAGACGATGATCCGGTGCAGCAGGGTCGGATTGTGGTACCACGTGTCGATGTCGTACCGCCCGTCGCGCAGCAGTTGCTTGACCCGCTCAATCCCCGCCTCCGCCGCCAGCCGCGTCTGCAAGCGAAGCGACATCGCCCGCGTCGACGCCAGGTCCGCATTGATCCGCAGCGAAAACATCGCGCCCAGAAGCGCCAGCAGCAGCAGCACCATCAGCACCACCGGCAGGATCACCCCGCGACGACGATCCGCCGTCACGCCCGACACACCGGCCCCCGGAACGGCAACCGGTGCGGCGACGAGGCGGCCGCGCACGGACCCTTCCCCTGGAACCTCGTTCGTGTTCCCGTTCCAAGCAGTGCGCTTCGGCGCGCGCGATCCTGCGGAGCGTCGTCCGTCTCCAACGGGCGAACGATCGTTCCGCCCTCTCGGAAGATGCTCTGACACCGTCCGGATCATGGCGGCGTTCCTCCGTCGGGCGGCGCCGTCTGGTCTTCTTCCCCCGTGCCGGACTGCAACTCTTCCAGCACGCCCTGCGTCTCCCGCGTGATGCGCGACCGGAAAGGCGGGTCGGATTGCGGCACCCGCACCACCGTCGAAATCTGGTCGGGCGGCAACGGCTCGCAATCCACCGGATCCTTGTTGAGGCAGGTGCAGAACTCGGCGTTCGCCCGGCCGATCCCCAGCGGCTGTTCGCCGAACGGCGGTTGCGGCTCGAACCCCACCGTCACCATCACCAGTTGCGGCAGCGGGCTCTCCCCCTTGACCGCCCATGTGTCCCACCACTTGGAGCCGTCGTAATAACAGAAACGCAGATAGCGAATCTCCGGCGCATAGAGTTCGTCCCACTGGACCTGGGAACCCAGCGATCCATCCCCGCCGCCCGCCGCATCTCCGGGTCCCGTCGGCGGATTGCCCGCCGCGTCCGACCCGAACATCGCCTCGGCCGCACTCGGATCCAGCAGGCTCAAGTCCGTCTGTGCGGAACCGTTTCCATCCGGCGGTTGCCCGGCACCGTTTCCTGCCCGCGGGGAACCCGTCTGACCGACGCCGGCCGGTTGTGATCCGGAGGGCGATTCCCCTTCCGGCGGCTGGGCGCCTTCCTCCAGGGTCGGCATCGGACGGGGAACCGTCGTCTCCACCCGTGCCAGGCCCAGCGGAAACGGGTACCCGTCCGGATGCTCGATCTCCGGATGCCGCACGATCTTGTATTCCACCCGCATAAGGTCGTACTCCGGACGTCCCTCATCGGGCAGATACGCCCGCATCCGGTCCAGCGCCCCGGTCGGCACGCGGTACGACGTCAGCGCGATCCGTTCCGCGTCCCCCTCGATCCCCACGCGACCTTCCGCCTGGATGTACGACGCCTGCCGGATCTCTCTGGCGATGCGATCGAGCAAGGCCTTGACCAGACGAAGCTTCCGCGCTTCCTCCACCCCCTCTCGATTGGCCGCCAGGGAGGTCGCATAGAACCAGTAAGTCATCGAAGAAACAAAGCCGAGGATGCCCAGGGCGAGGATCACCTCCAGCAACGTCACCGCTCGACGACGCTGCCCCCGTGACCGTACGGTGTGTCTCATGGCTGTGCTCCCGATGCGTCGCCGGAATCGTCCGTCTGGTCGCCGCCGCCCGGCGTATCGAGCAGCCCGCTTTCCTGAAGCTGCTTGAGCAGATCGGGCGGCAACAGCGTCGTCAGTTGCCGAATGTCCAACCCCAGCGCGTCGAGCAGCACGGGGGCGGCCTTGATCAGCTCTTCGAAATCCACCTGCTGGAAGAAGCGCGGATCGAAGGACGTCAGATCCAGATCGGGGATCCCCAGTTCGTCGAGCTGATCGTTCAGATCGGTCAGGTCTTCCTCCTGCAACCCGAAATCGGTCGCGAAGTCGATCGGTTTCGGCGGCGAGCGCAACGTGTGCACCGTATAGACGATCTCCGCGTTGTCGTGATCGAACTCGTTTTCCCGATACGCCCCCTCCCGCGGCAGGTAGAGAATCTGCAACTCCTGCACGAACATGTTGTCGATGGCCGACGGCTCGGTGATCAGCCGCCATCCGAAATCGGGATAGCGCGGCCCGAAGTCCTGTTCCTCCACCTCGTCCACCGATTCCAGGTCAACGAGTCCCATGTCCAGCTCGGCGAGGAGTTGCTCGGCCAGCATCATGGCCCGCATCCGCCGCTGCATGGAGAGCACGTCCGACTGCGCCTGCTGAAC
>CAZNQN010000122.1:4407-7207 GCA_964574925.1 uncultured Phycisphaeraceae bacterium
TGCTGAACCTGCGCGCCGAGGACGGCCAGCCCCACGATCAACAATCCCGTGGCGATCACCGTCTCCAGCAGGACGTACCCGGCGACCTGCGACGCACGAAACGAGCGGTCGGTCTTCATGGGGCACCTCCCTGTCCCTGCGCGGCTTCCTCGGGCTTCGCCTCGGCCGGTGCCAGCTCCTGCCCCTTCTGCTCCACGTCGTACCCGCGGACCAGCGTCTCGCGGATCTCCAGCACGTCGTCCTCGGTCAGTTCGCGCGGATCGAGGAAATCCTGCCGCAGCACCGCCGGCCAACCCTTCTCTGCAAAAAGATCCAGCTCCGATTCGTAGAAGGGCCTTTGCAACCAGGCCATCCCCGTCTCGCCTTCATAGATCACGTCGATTTGCGGATAGTCTTCCAGCCGGCTCACGTCCGTCTCCCGCGGTGCGGTGGTAAGCACGAAGGTGGCCCATTCGCTTGTGCCGTCCGGCTCGATGATCAGCGGCGGGCGAATCGGATCGAAGTCCTCCAGCCGGCGCTGTTCCGCCTGCTGCTGGATTTCCTCCCCCCCCCGTCGTCGCTCCTCCTGGAGCTTGGCGATCGTCGGCCGACCGAGCCGCACCCGCGCGCACCACACCCCTTCCAGGAACGTCTTCCCCAGCACCCACGGATCGGTTACCAGGTCGAATTGTTCGGGATCGAAGACGGGATCGTTTTCCCGCTCGATGATCGGCTGGCGATCGTCGTAGATGAGGTTGGCCTCGTCCTCGTCTTCGAGGGGGAACCGGATGCGGTAGCGTTTCCCTTCCAGCGCGGCGTGCGCGCGGACGAGCGTCAGCAGCGAGCGCAACTGGCGGGCCGAGCGCGGCAGCGCATCCCGCCGAAGCTCGTCGACCAGCCGCGGCGCCACGATCGAGACGAGCAGCACGAGCAGCACCGTCACCAGCGCCACTTCCGCAAGCGTAAACGCCGATCCGCGCTGTCGAACCGCCCGTCCCATGGCATTGCCCACATGTCTGCCCAAACCCACGCCCGCCTCAGCGGAGCCGCGACCGTGTGAGGGAGCGGTCCTCCATTCCAAGCGGAACCGGTTCCGCCCGCCGCCCGCTTCTCGATCAGCGCTCGACCCAGTTCTTGATGTCGTCGCTGCCTTCCTTCCCCTCGTCGTTGATGCCGTCCGGGCCCCAGCTCCACAGGTCGTAGCTGTCCTCGTTCACCTCGCCCGGCGAGCGGTACTCGTAAGGGTTGCCCCACGGATCGACCAGCTCCTCGATCGTGCCGTCCAGGTAGGGCCCTTTGTAGTTGGGGTTGTCCACTTCCTCGGGGCGCTGGAACAGCGCCGCCAATCCCTCCTCCGTGTCGGGGAACCGTCCCATGTGATACTGGTACTTCTCCAGGGCAGTGGCGATCGGTCCGTTGCGCCCCACAGCCGCCTGGGCGAGCTTGATCTTCGCCTCCTGCGCGGTCTTGAAAAGCTTGGGCACCGCGAACGCCGCCAACAGCGCCAGGATCCCCGCCACCAGCAGCACCTCCATCAAGGTAAAACCTCTTCGCCGGTTTCGTCTCGTTGCACCGTTCATACGTCCGTCTCCTTGCCGTCGATGCGGAGGTCCACTCCGCAGGATTCCGACTTCTTGGACCACCGAAAACATCATCGCCCGCCGCCGTAAAGGCCGCGGTCCGCTCCTTTACATTTTGACGCTGGACCCCATCGTCAGGATCGGCAGCAGCAGCGCCACCGCGATACAGAACACCACCGACGCCATCAGCGTCAGCAGGATCGGCTCCAGGATCCGCACCGCCAGGTCGATCTGCCTCGCCGTGCGCGCCTCGTTCGTCTCCGCGATCTGTACGAGGACCTTTTCCAGATTGTTGCTCTCTTCCGCCACGGCGATCATGTCCACCACCGCCGGCGGAAACAGACCCGATTCCCCCAGCGGCGTCGAGAGCGGCGCGCCTTTCTTGACGCTCTCATGGGCCTTTTCGATCACTTCGGCCAGCACGTCGCTGCCCGCCGAGTCCTTCGAAATCCGCAGCGCCTGAAGAATCGGCACGCCGTTTTGCAGCATCGTGCCCAGGATGCGGCAGAAGCGGCAGATCGCCACCGTCGTGATGATCGGGCCCAGCAGCGGCGCCCGCAGCTTGACCACTTCGAACACCCGCCGTCCCCACGCAGTCTTCACCAGGGCCGACAGCATCGCAGCCACAGCCACCAGCCCGAACACCAGCAAGACGTAATGCTCTTTCAGCAGATCGCACACCGCAAACACCGCGACCGTCAGCGCGTTGAACGCCTCCGGGCGAAGGTACTGGCGGATCCGCGGCACCACGAACACCAGCAGCACCACCACCACCGCCGATCCCACCAGCACCAGGATCGTCGGATAGATCAGCGCCCCCACCACCTTGTTCCGCAGCTCGTTTTGCTTTTCCGCGAACACGGCGATGCGGTGCAGCACGTCTTCCAGAAACCCGCCCTGCTCGCCCGCTCGCACCATCGACGCGTGCAGCGGCGAGAACACCCGCGGATGCTTGGCCATCGCATCGCCCAGCGAGCTTCCCCCGGCCACGTCCTCCCGCAACTCCTTGATGATCTGACCCAGAACCCCCTGTGACCCCTGCCGACCGAGCACGTCCAGCGCCCGCAGCATGGGCACGCCGGCCTGGAGCAGGTCCGCGAGTTGCCCGTAAAACGAGGTCAGATGCGACGCCCGCACCCGCCGCCTTCCCCCCAGAGCCAGGCCCCTGTCCTCGAGGCCCTCCGTCACCTTGACCGGAAACAGCGCCTGCTCGTCGAGCATGCGCAGGGCGACCTGATAAT
>CAZNQN010000123.1:0-7197 GCA_964574925.1 uncultured Phycisphaeraceae bacterium
TCGGTGCACCGATATCCCACGAACGGAATCGAACGGCTTGGTCGGAAGGGCGTGTCGCTGCAACCACTGGAGCCAGCGGGACTCGAACCCGCGACCTTCTGCATGCCATGCAGACGCGCTCCCAACTGCGCCATGGCCCCGCGACGCGGCATTATGGGCCTGCGCGGTCTTCCCTGCAACCACCGCCCGCGCAGGCGCGAAACCACCCGTGTGCGAGCGATCTGGGCGGCGCCTCCCTCGTGCGGAAGCGGGAGAGGAGACCGTGAAGGCAGAAACTGCGCGTTCGATTCGACACGCGGCCCCGAGTCCCCGCCGCCGGTTGTAATCGACGGAAACACATCGTCCGAGGTCACGCGAACGCGAATGGATCGAAGTTTCTGTGGCATCCCGTCCGATATTCGTGACCATCCAGCGCCCTGATCGCGGGGGAGACGCGGGAGCATCGACAACGTCGTCCCGCATTTGGAAACGACGTCGGAATCGACTACAATGCGGATGTTTCCGGGGACAGACCATCCCTCCCGAAACCGGACGCCGGGATAGAACCCATGCCCCAGGGCGGCACGACGAAGGTTTCATCCGACATGAGCAGACACGACGCCGGTACGTTGCTCGTTCGACCGCGGGCCGGTTCTCCCTCGAAACCGGCGCCGCTGGTGAAGCGGTTTCTGGACTACGTGTTCGTGGAGTGCGGACTGGCGGGGAGCACCGTAACCGCCTACCAGCGCGACTTGAACGAGTTCTGGGCGTTCCTGGAGGCGGAGGAGGTGGAACCCGCCTTCATCTCCATGGACGAGGTACAGCGCTACCTGATCCACCTGAAGGAACGGGGGCTGGCCCTTTCGTCCATCGTTCGACACCTGGCCACGCTCAAGGTCTTCCTTCGCTTTCTTCATGCGGAAGGGATTCTCAAGCGGGATCTGGCTTCGCTGATCGAGTCGCCGCGCCGCTGGCGCAACCTGCCCAAGACGATCCGCCCGGTGGAGGTGGACCGTTTGCTCAGCGCGCCGGACGTCCGGGACGAGTTCTACCTGCGCGACCGCGCGCTGCTCGAACTGCTGTACGCCACCGGCATGCGGGTCAGCGAGGTCGCGTCGCTGACGCTGGACCGCATCAACCTCAAGCTCGGGTACGTTCGCTGTTTCGGCAAAGGTCGCAAGGAGCGGATCATCCCGCTGGGCAAGGCCGCCATCGGCGCCGTGGACGATTATCTCCGGTATCAGCGGCCCAGGCTTCAGCGGCGACCCGACATCCAGGCGCTGTTTTTGTCCCGCACGGGGCGGTCGCTCGACCGCACGAGCATCTGGCGCCTGGTGCAGAAGTACGCGACGATCGCCGGTCTGGGACCGGGCGTCTCGCCGCACACGCTGCGACACTGTTTCGCCACCCACATGCTGGCCGGCGGAGCGGACCTCCGCATCGTGCAGGAGCTGCTCGGGCACGCCGACGTGACCACGACCCAGCTCTATACCCATGTGGACGAGACCCGGCTCAAACACATCCACCGCAAGTTCCACCCTCGTCCGTAGGTTGTTTTCGTTTCCGGTCTTCCGAGTCGCAGGGTTGAAGCCTGCGCGACGCAGCGGGAGGCCATCCGCGTCCGAGGGGGAAAGGAGCGGACGACGATTCCGCGAAATGCCGGATCGACGAGGTCGGGTTCGGAGTCCGCGCGGCGGGCGTTTCCATTCCGGCGGGCACTTGAACGATGTCGTCCTTTCCGGTATTCCGGTTCGAGGAGCACGCGACGGTTCCGGCCTCATGCCCGGGATGGACTTTTCCAACACGACGTCTCTGTCCGATCGGCGCTTGCGTGCGCTGTTCGAGGAGGGCGCGGACGGTTGGGCGACGGGACGGCTGGTCGTGCGGGTCCGCTACAGCCGCGGCGCGGACTTCTCCGGCACCTGCCTCTACGCCCGCCGGCGGATCTACATCAACATCGGGCGGCACCTGCGGTTTCCCTATCGCATGACGACCTATCTGGCCAAGGCCGTCCGTCGCGGACGCACCTGGTACCGTCCCGCTTACGTCATGCCGCTTCAAGACGGCTGCCAGCTCGCCTGTTTCCTCTTCATGCACGAGCTGTATCATCTGCTCGTCAAGCGGGCGGGACGGAATACCCGGCAGAAAGAGGCCATGTGCGATCGGTTCGCCGCCCGCTTCCTGGCGGATCGCTTCGGTGTTCCCGTCCTCGACAGCGGCGGGCGACCGGTGCCCCGCGAGCGGTGGGAGTTTCAGGACCTCGACGGTTTCGTCGAAGCGGCCAGGGACAAACGGACGGTGCGGAGCCGAGCGGCCCGTCTCCCGGTCGCCGTCTCCAAGGGGGCGGAGCCGGGCGGACAGTTGCCCCTTTTTTCGTCCGACGGATCGTGGGGATAAATCTGCCTCGAAACGATCGAAACGGGACGACGTCATGCCGGATGCCACCCTGCTGGAAACCTTCGCCAATCCTCATCCCTCGCGCGACTACCTGATCGAGCACGTCGCCCATGAGTTCACCAGTCTGTGCCCGAAGACGGGGCAGCCGGATTTCGCCGAGCTGTTCATCCGCTATGCGCCCGGCCCGCGGTGCGTGGAACTCAAGAGCCTCAAGCTCTACCTTCAGGCGTTCCGCAACGAGGGAATCTTCTACGAGGACGTGACCAACCGGATCCTGGACGATCTGGTGAAGGCGTGCGAGCCGAAGTGGATGTCCGTGCGGAGCGTCTGGACCGTTCGCGGCGGGATCCACAGCGAGATCACCGCCGAGCACGGCCTCCTTCCCGCTTCCCTCCTTCGGCCGACAGCATCGCCACCACCGCCTCGTTCGAGGGAAGACCGTCCGTGATCGTCCGGATCGCCTCCGGTTCGATCCAGCGGACCTCCGCGATCTCGGCCGGGTTGGGGCGGAGGATGCCGGATCGCCGCTCCACCCGCCACACCGCCAGCACGTAGCCCGCCTGCGGCAGACGGATCGATCCCAGCCGCCTTACCGGAACCGTCTCGATGCCGAGTTCTTCTTTCAGCTCCCGCCGGATGGCTTTTCGTGACGTCTCGCCGGGCTCGACGTGCCCGCCCGGAAAGCACCACATGCCGGGGCGGGTGACGTGGGCGGAGCGGCGGATCAAAAGCACGCGCCCCCGCTCCTCCAGCACGCCGATCACGCCCCGCCGGACGGACGGGTTCCGCAGATCGGCTCCCGTTTCAACGGGCGCGGCAGCGGGGCATGAGGAAACGTCAAAGCGGCGATCGGCTTGCATCGGGTCCGTTGTTTCTCCGCTGAAAGGCTCCCCGCGGCAAGCAGCGCTGCAAGCCCCGCTGCGCAAAGGCGCGGGAAGGCGGGCGTCACTCCCGGAGGCGGCCGCCGGGCGCGCCTCGGCGGGTCTTCGCCTCATGCACACGCCTGCCGCACGTCACTTCATCCATCATACATACATCAGAAACGGTGGCGTTCGGTCAGGCGGTTGATCTTCCGGACGAATCCTTGTGTTCCGGCTGGCGGGGGCGGTCGTTTCAGACCCGCGACCATTTTTTCGAGGAACGGATGATCGGCAGGTATTCCTGCGGGACGACGAAGTCCACGAGACCGCAGTCCGAACAGACGTACATTTCGAAACGGGGAACCTGGAAGACCCGTCCCCCCACGCCGGGTAGCAGGTCCGGTCCGTATCCTCCCCGTGCCGCCACCCTGGTCATAAGCACGCGGTCGTTGCCGCAGGCGCGGCAGGTTCTGGATTCGCTCATGCTGGCTTTCTCCGGCATCCCCTGGTAAGGAGGCAAAGCGGTGCGAACCGGTCGATGGAGGGAGTCACCCTCTGATCGTTTTGAGCTCCCGCTTCGACCGCAGGCCACTCTACGGCGAACGGTCCGCGCGCTCAAATCCGCTCAGCCGGTTTCGTTGGGTGTTCCACAGCCCGGAAGGTCCGAGCACCTCGGCGTTCGATCTTGTTTCCTGCTGCAAAAGATGGAGGCGGCGACAAAAGAGCAGGGCGGTGGACGAATCTGTCCACCGCCCTGAAGAAGCTATCCACTCAGCTTCGTCGTCGCGTTACGGATACAGCAGCGTATCCGTGGACGAGAAGTCCTGAATGTTCGGGCCGAAGGCGTTTTGTCCAGGGAACGGAGCGCCCGGCGTGGCCGAGGTATGCGGCGTGTCGCCGTGGATCCGGTTCGATCCGATGGTGTCGCCCCACTGATCGTTCATGACAGTGTAGATGTTGTCGTTGTCGATCCCCACGGCCGGGAATCGCTGGAAGGAAGCGTGCCCGTCGCCGTAGAGGCAGTTCTCCCCTTCGCCGTTGCCCGGTCCGCCGTGGTTGGCGGAGTTGAACGGCTTCCAGGCCCGGGGCGGATCGTCGAGGGTCAGCGGTCCGTTCTGTCCGATGTTCCAGTCCACGGTTGCGGGCTGATAGAAGGGCCCCTTATCCGCCAGCAGGATCATGCGGTTGTCGACGCCCTCGCGGGGACGGGTGTCCCGCGGGCCGAACGGAACCTGATACCCGTAGCTGACGGTGATGTAACCCTCGAAATCGTAATAAAGGTCGAGGTTTTCCGTCTCATCCACTTCGTCGCTGCTGCTGGGGCAGACGAACTGCTGGACGGTGACATCGCCGGACCGAACCAGGATCCACAGGGCGCGGGTCACGGAGACGTCCGAGCTGCCGCCGTCGGGGTCGGCCGCCGTTTCCGACGTGGACTGCCGCATACGGTCCCAGCCGACTTCGCCCGGCTGATTGGCGCTGGGCCATTTGGCGATCGGACCGCTCTGTTTGAGGTAGTTGATGCCGGGGTCGCCGATGGCGCTCTCCTTGAACGGCGGGACCGGCCACTTCTCGGAGTTGTCGTTCGCGTAAATCTTCGCCGACGTGCCGATCCCCTTCACGTTCGACGCACACACCAGACGCTTACTCAGCTCCCGAGCCCGCGACAAGCTCGGCAGCAGGATCGAGATCAGCAGCGCGATGATGGCGATCACCACCAGCAGCTCGATCAGCGTAAACGCTTTTGGTTTCCGTTTGTTCATGGTCTTTGATACCTCCCTAACGTTGCCCGTGTGGTTGCGGGGGAGCCCCCCCGAACCGAATCACGTGTTCCCAATGCGCTCCACATACCAACCGCCGCGTCCGGCCGTGTTCGCCCCGTGTTCTCCGCTTGCACACGGCAGAGACACCGGGACGGAGCCGAACGTTCCACCAAAACCGAAACCTGCTTATGGAGCCGGAAGCTTCCCCCGGCGGCGCCCATCCGCCGCCACGGGCGATCCGGTTCCCCGGGGTGCAACCGCATCCTCGCCGTCCGGGGACGGACCGGTTATCGGTCCTGCGACGGCTGCGATTGCACGTAAGCGGTTGAGCGGAACGGGTCTTACCTGGGATGGATAAGGATGATGGCGAAAAACGTTAACGTTATGGACCGATCAAACCCAGCAGGATCTATCCGCGGATCACGATAAGCCTATGAATGAATCCGGGCCCAGGATCGTTCCTGGTCATACCACCTCGTCCGCTTAACCCTACCTCTACTATAACTCGGACCTTCGCGGTTTGTCAACCGTGAAATCCGGGAGATTTTCGTCTCGATCCCTCGGCCCGCGAGGGAAGCCGACCTTTGTTCCAACCCGCCGATCAGGGTTTGATCCGCACAAGGTCGATCCCGTGCCAGGCGGCTATGCCAAGTCCACGTCTGTGGGCATGGGCCAGATACCCTATTTCTCCGGGGGACCGGGCAATGGGATCCATTTTCTTCTTCTGACGGATATCGTTCAGTATGGACAAACCTACCGCGTCCGCCGCCACCGGATCGCGCGAGGCCAGGAGCGCCGCTTCCGGAGCGATGGTGGACGGCCTGGGGGCCGGACCACGGTCGAACACCACCCGCAAGGCGTCCATCAGGCAAAGTCGAAGCCGGTCCCGGATGGGCGGAGCGGACACGATGTCGCCGATGTAGGGGCTGCATCCGTTGGCATGATAGCGCCCCGGATGCTTGATCAGCCCGTGGGAGAGGTTCTTCAGCGCCCCCGTCAGCCCGCAGATGTTGTGCGTCTTCAGGAACGGGACGTCGATCAAGGCGGTGATCTGGTCGAGAACGGCCGCGAACCGGTCCGAACCGCTTGCGAAGGTCGTCTCCTCCGACCGGTAACCGGACAGAGCGGGGAGCGTTCCCAACCTCTCGGCGGTTCCCTCCGGTGCTTCGATCAGGACGATCTGTTGGGGCTTCCATCCCGCTTGGGTCAGCGACGTCACCAGCGCTTCCGCCATTTCGTCCGACGTGGCAATCAGACGTCTCCCGGACCGGTTGAACTTGATCCCGATCACGTCGTCCGATCGAAGGAGACTCGCCCAGGCTTCCTCGATGGAGGGGGCGTCGGTCAGAGCCTTGAGGGCAGCCTCGACCATCTCACCGAGAAGGGGGCGGTGGACTTTGGGGCCGTCGAGCACCTTCGGATGCCGGATGATCACCACCCGTGACGCCGGGGTGCCGGGCGGTAGCGCCAGTTCTTCGAAGCCTTTTGCGGTCGGCACCCTTGCCATGGAGGCGCCGAGCACGGCGGCTGTGGCCTTCAGGAAACCCCGCCGAGACGGTTCCCCCGGACGGGCCTGCGAGCTGGATGAACCGGTGGGCGTCTCGGAGGGTCGCACGACCGGTGGCTTCGAAGGCGCGCCCCCGGATCGAGAGGAGCCCCGACGATCGAACTGGGAGAGCGGCGTTTTCACGAGAACCTTGCTCGACATCTTCGGGCGGTTTCTTCCACCCGCCGAGGCTCGAGCGCCGGGGTGCTGGGCAGGCTCAAAGCCTGCGGTTCGACACGCAATCATGTAAAGGAGGCTCGCACGTCCCGGCGTTTTCGTACTTCCTATGGGATTATCGGATAAGGCGGGCGGGACGGTTTGCCGAGCGGCGCAAAAAACCACCCTCCCAACGCCGCGTGCGGCGGGGAGGGCGGGGAAGGCACGTCTCGTGCGGGGTGGCCGCTACCAGATCGGGGTGATCTTGGGCTTGCCCACCTCGAAGATGGACTGCGTTTTCAGCAGCGTCAGTTCATCCGGGAAGGCGTGGAACGCATGAACATGGAATTCGTGGTCCCGCGCGTCGTAGTCGATGAACGAGAAGGGCGCCAGCCCGTCCTCCCCCATCCACTCGTCGTAGGAGACGAACATCTTCCGTCCCTTGGCATAGTGGACGTAGTCCCGGTGCGTCGGGGGGTAGATCTGGGGGGTCATC
>CAZNQN010000124.1:0-7189 GCA_964574925.1 uncultured Phycisphaeraceae bacterium
GGCACCTCGCGCGGGCTGAAGCCCGCGGCTCGGAACACAAAAACGAAAAACGCGCTAGACGACGCCCGCCGCTTCGAGGTCTTTCCGAAGCAGCCGGCTGGTGACGACGCGGTTGGGAGGGTGTCGGCGCAGGTCATCGCAGCGTAAAGGTGCGGAGCTTCACGGTGCGGTCAGCGCTCATCAGGATGGCTTGGCTTGCGGAGGTACGCCCGCCGGTTGCGCCTCGCCGGGAGGTGCAGCAATAGGGGGGCACCACGACAGGCCCATCAAGCGGAGCGTTGTTTCACCGCGTCCGGGCATTCGTGCATGATTCTCGCCGTCGCGCTGCGCAGGAGGCGCAGGCCGTTGAAGGTGACGAGCAGGGAAGCGCCCATGTCCGCGGCGATGGCCATCCAGAGGTTGGCCCAACCGGGAACGGCCAGGGCGAGAAAGACGGCCTTGATGCCCAGCGAGAGGGAGATGTTCTGGCGGATGATGCCCGCCGCTTTCCGACTGTGACGGATCAGCCACGGCAGCTTGCGGAGGTCGTCGGTCATCAGGGCGACGTCGGCGTTTTCCAAGGCGGCATCGGTGCCGCCCGCGCCCATGGCGACCCCGACGGTGGCGGCGGCGAGCGCAGGGGCGTCGTTGATGCCGTCGCCGACCATCGCAACGGTCCGCCCCGCGTCGCATAGTTCCTTGACGATCTTCACCTTGTCGGCGGGCAACAGCTCCGCGTGGTATTCCAGATCGCCGCATTCGCGGGCGACGGCCCGCGCCGTCCCTTCGTTGTCGCCGGTCAGCATGACGATCCGTTCCACCCCCAGCCGGCGCAGCGCGTCGACGATCCGCGGGGCTTCGGCGCGAAGCTGATCGGCCAGCAGGATCACGCCGAGCGGCTCGCGCGTAGACGCCACCCCCACCGTCGTATGACGGCAATCCTCGTGCTCGGTCATGATGCGGTGGATCTCAGGCGTGCAGACACCGTTCTCCTCCAGCAGTCGATGATTGCCCAGCAGGTATTCGTCTCCGTTCACGGTGGCGCGGGCACCCTTGCCGCGGACGGCCTCGTAGTCCCGACAGGGGGGAGGCGGGGATTCGAGACGGGTAGCGGCGTGCTCGACGATGGCGGCGGCGATGAGGTGTTCGCTGCGTGCCTCGATGGCGGCGGCGATTTCGAGCAGGCGCTGCGGGGAAACGGTATCGACGGGGATGATCTCCTGGACGACCGGACGACCGACGGTCAGCGTGCCGGTCTTGTCGACGGCCAGCACGTTCGTCCGTCCCACGGTTTCGAGGTAGACACCCCCCTTGATCAAGACGCCGTTGCGGGCGGCGGCGGCGAGGCCGCTGACGATCGTCACCGGCGTGGAGATGACCAGGGCGCACGGGCACGCGATGACGAGCAGGACGAGGGAGCGATAGAACCACGTGGACCACGAGGCACCGAAGACGGTGGGCGGAATCACGCAAAGCAGCAGTGCCCCCGCGACGACGGACGGTGTGTAGAAGCGCGCGAACCGATCGACGAAGCGCTCGGCGTGCGATCGCTGCGCCTGCGCCTGTTCGATCAGGCGGATCACCCCGGCGAGGACGGTTTCCCCGGCGGGTTTGGTGACCTCCACCGTGACGGCCCCGTCCTGATTGAGGGTGGCGGCGAACACCTCGTCCCCCGGCGCTTTCGGGACGAGGGCGGATTCGCCGGTGATGGGAGACTGATCGACGGCGGTTTCTCCCTCGACGACGCGGCCGTCGAGCGGGAACTTCTCGCCCGGTCGGACGAGGATGCGGCTTCCGACATCGACCTGTTCGACGTCTACCTCCTCGGTGGTGCCGTCCGGTCTGAGGACGCTCGCCCGCGGCGGGGTAAGCGTCATGAGCGAGCGGATGGCCCGCCGGGCACGATTCACGCTCCACGTTTCCAGCAGGTGGGAGAGCATGAACAGAAAGGCCACCGTCGCACCCTCCAGCCATTCGCCCAGTCCCACGGCGCCGACGACGGCCAGGGTCATCAGCACGTTCATGTCCAGGCGAAACCGCTTCAGCGCCCGCAACGCCTTGGGGAGCACGTAGCGCCAGGCGGCGGCGATGGCGACGGTGTAGGCGAGGGCGGCCGGCCAGGTCGTGTGATGAAAAGAGGCTGCCGGCACGTTCGCACAGACCGCCCCGACCACGGTGGCGGCACCGGAGAGGATGCACATTCTCAGCGGTCCGCGAGAGGCCGGGGCTTCCAGAAGGTCCGCCCGCTCTCGATCCGCCGGGACGGCGCGCATGCCGGTTTCCGTGACGCGGCGGACGATTTCCTCGGCGGGCAAGCGGGCGGGGTCGTGAGTGACGGTCATCGTCGCCTGCATCAGGTTGAACGAGAGGGACTCGACGCCCTCCGCGTCACCGAGGCAGCGGCGGAGTTCGGCGATCTCATCGGGGCAGTCCATCCCTTCGATGCGAAACGTCGTGCGTCGTGTCGGATCTGATATCATCGATGGTTTGTCCACGTGCGCTTACGTCGGTCCCGACGAATGCCGGGGATTCCTTTCCCGGCGGCGTGCGCAGCAGGTTACTCGATCCGCTGCATCCGTGCCCCGGTTCGGATCTTGACGACCTGGGTCACCTCGTACACCGTGATCTTGCCGTCGCCGGCCACCCCCGTGCGCGCCGCCTGCTGGATGAGATCGACGACCTCGTCGACGTCCTGGTCATTGACGACGCATTCGAGTTTGGTCATTTCCACGGTGCCGTACTGCACGGCCGCCCCCGCCGGTCCGCCGTTGCGCCCGACGGTGCGTCCGAAACCGCGGACGGGTGTCACCGTCACGCCCGGCAGCTTCGGATGCGTATGCAGGGCCTCGAGCACGGTATCCAACCGGTGCGGGCGGATGATCGCCTTGATCTCTTTCATCGTGTCGTCTCCGAGGAGCGTATCAAATCTCGATTTCCACGGCCGCCGGTCGGAACCATTTGTACAGCGCCGGCAGCACGAGCAACGTCAGGATGGTCGAGGTGACGAGCCCGCCGATCACCACGATCGCCAGCGGTCGCTGCACCTCGCTGCCGGTTCCGTGGGAAAGGAGCAGGGGGATCAGCCCCAGCGCGGTGGTGACGGCGGTCATCAGCACCGGACGGAGACGCAGACACGCCCCGCGGACGGACGCCTCGTCGACGGGCACGCCGTCGCGGACCAGTTGATTGAGATACGTCACCAGCACCATGCCGTTTTCCAGGGCGATGCCGAACAGGGCGATGAAGCCCACCGAGGCCGGCACGGAGAGGTTTTCCCCGCTGAGCCACAGTCCGATGATGCCGCCCACCATCGCCAGCGGTATGTTCAGCAGGATCAACAGGGCGTTGGGCAGCGAGTTGAAACTGCTGAACAGCAGGAGGAAGATGATGCCGAGCGTAACCGGGACGACCAGGGCGAGCCGTTTGTTGGCTTCCTGCTGCAAACGGAACTGACCGCCCCACGTCACGAGGTATCCGGGCGGCAGATCGACCTCTCGATCGATGGCCGCTTGGGCCTCCTCGACGAAGGTGCCGATGTCGCGGCCCACGACGTTGCACTGGATCGTGATGAACCGCTGACTGTCCTCGCGCGTGATCTGCCGCGGTCCGATCACTTCTTCCACGTGGGCGAGCTGTTCCAGGGGGATGCGCAGCCCGTCGGGACCGGCGATGAGAATGCGGCGGATCGCCTCCACCGTGCTGCGCGCCTCCGGCGCGTAGCGGACGAGGATGTCGAAACGGCGGATGCCCTCGAAGACCTGACCGGCCACCTGGCCGCCGACCGCGGCGCGGATCACCTTCTGGACGTCCTCGACGTTGATGCCGTAGCGGGCGATGGCGCGACGGTCCACGCGGATGAGCAGTTGCGGCGTTCCGCTCACCTGGTCGACCTGCGTGTCGGCCGCCCCGCGCACGTTGCCGACGACGCGGGCGATTTCGTCGGCCTTGCGCTTGAGCACGTCCAGATCCTCGCCGAAGAGTTTGATCGCCAGTTCGGCCCGCACGCCCTCCAGCAGCTCGTCCACCGTCATCTCGATCGGCTGGGTGAGGTTCACGAACACGCCCGGCAACCCGGTGAGGCGATCCCGCACCGAATCCTCGATCGTACTCTGCGTGACGCCCGCGCGCCACTGTTCCTTCGGCTTGAGAAGGACGTACATTTCGGCGCTGTTGATGGGGTCGGTATGGGCGCCGACCTCGCCCCGGCCGATGCGGGTGACCACTTCGCGCACTTCGGGGATCGTCAGCAACCGTCGCTCGGCGATCATGGTCACGCGGGTGCTTTCCGTCAGCGCGATCGACGGCGCCATCGTCAGTCGCGCCACGATCGTCCCCTCGTTGAGCTTGGGCGTGAACTCCGATCCCAAGCGTGGGAAGATGATCGCTCCCAAGGCGAGCAGCACGAAACCGAGCACCACCGCCGCCGGCCGGAAGCGGACGAACAGGGCAACCAGGGGACGGTACGGCACGAGGAGCGAGCGGACCACGAACGACTCCCGGGGCGCTTCGCCCTCGGAGCGCTCCTTGCGGGGCACCATCCAGTAGCTCAATACCGGCGCCTGCAAGATGGCGAAAAGCAGCGAGCCGAACATCGCCAGCGCCACCGTGTACGCCAGGGGACGGAAGGTCTTTCCCTCCACACCTTGAAGTGTAAACAGAGGCAGGAAGACGATGACGATGATGGAGATGGCGAAGACGATCGGTCGCCCCACTTCGTTGCACGCATGGAGGACGACGGCCAGCTTGCTCTCCTCCGGCTTCGATTCGCGCAACATCCGGTCGACGTTCTCCACCATCACGATGGTCCCGTCGACCATCATGCCGATGGCGATGGCCAGTCCGCCCAGCGACATCAGGTTGGCGGACATCTTCAGGTATCCCATCAGGATGCAGGCGAACAGCACGGAAAAGGGAATCGCCAGGGCGACCACGAACGACGGGCGCAAGCCCCCCATGAACACCAGCAGCACCAGCGCCACCAGCACGATCCCCTGTCCCAGGGCGGAGGTGACGGTGTTGACGGACGCCTGGACGATGCTCTTCTGCTCGTAATAGGGGACGATGCGGATCCCTTCGGGAAGGATGCGGTTGATCTCCTCCATCTTGTCTTCCACGCGGGCGATGACGGTGGAGGAATTGGTGCCGACGAGCTTGACGACCATTCCGGCCACCACTTCCTCCTCGCCGTTGTGCGTCTGTACACCCCGGCGGATGGCGCCGCCCACCTGCACGTCCGCCAGCTCGTGGAGATAGATGGGCCGACCGTCCACCGTCTTGACGATGATCGAGCGCAGGTCCGCGATGCCGGTCGCCAGCCCCACGGAGCGCACGACGAACTCCTCGGCGTCCTTCTCGATGAACTGGGCGCCGACGTTGAGGTTGTTCGCCTCGATGCGCTCGATCAGCTCGCCGAGCGTCACGTCGTAGCGCAACAGCGCGTCGGGGTCGACGACGACGTGGTATTGCTTCTCCCAGCCGCCGATGCCGAGGACCTCGGTCACGCCCGGCACGGTCTGGAGATGGAACTTGATCACCCAGTCCTGGATGGTGCGCAGCTCCTCGAGGGAATACTTCCCGGTCGTGTCGTCCAGATAGTAGAACAGGACGAGCCCCATGCCGGTGGAGATCGGTCCCATGGCCGGCTCCCCGAACCCCTCGGGGATCTGCTCGCGTGCTTCCTGGAGACGCTCGTTGACGAGCTGCCTCGTGAAGTAGATGTCCATGTCGTCCTCGAAGTAGACGTTGACGACGGACAGCCCGAAGTTGGAGACGGAGCGGATCTTGGTGACGCCCGGCAGCCCGGTCATGGCCACCTCGACAGGGTAGGTCACGTATTTCTCGATCTCCTCCGGCGCAAGCCCCTCCGTCACCGTAAAGATCTGCACCAGATTGGGAGAGACATCGGGGAAGGCGTCCACCGGCAGGCGCGTATAGGTGTAGTACCCGCCCGCCATGGTGATCAACGCGCCCACGACCATCAGCAGGCGGTTCCGCAGGCCGAATTCGATGATGCGCTCGATCATGCCGTCCGCCCCCTAGTGCGCGTGCCCTTCCCCGCCGAAGCTTGCCTTTTCGAGTTCCGCCTTCAAACTGAACGCCCCGCGGGCGACGTATTCCTCCCCCGGTTTCAGCCCGCCGCGGATCTCGGCGAACGTTTCGTTCGTCCGACCGACCACGACGGGATGCGGCTGAAACCCCTTCTCGCCACGGACGAAGATGGCCGGTTGTCCGTCCACCATCTGGATCGCCGAGCGCGGCACCAGGACGTCCACGGTGGTTTCCTCGACGACGGCCTGCGCGGTGACGAACAGACCCGGACGCCAGGTTCCGTCTTCGTTGGAAAGCACGACACGCGCGGTCGCGGTTCGCGTGCTTTCGTCCACGATCGGGCTGACGTATTCGATCGTGCCGCGTGTCTCCGGAAACCCGTAACCCGCCGAGATCACGACCGGAATGCCCGGCCGGATGCGGGCAAGATCCTTCTGATGAACGGTCAGGTGGACCCACACCGTGCCGAGGTCGGCGATCAGGAAGATGTCCGTCTCGTCGGTGACCAGTTCCCCCAGTGTGATGTGCTTTTCCACCAGGACACCGGCAAACGGCGCGCGGACCTCGTAGAGAAGAAGCTTCTCCTCGTCCTGGGCGTCGATCTCGGCAAGCTGGGCGTGCGTGAATCCGTAGGTGTGGAGTTTCACGTCGGCGGCACGGAGGAGGATTTCCGCCTCGGCTGCGTCCCGCTGCGCCGCCAGGAAGTCCAGCTCCGACACGATCCCCTGCCCTTGCAGTTTTTTCTTGGCTTCGAGCGTCGCCCGCGTCAGCGACACCCGCTGCAACGCACCGAGGTAGTTGGCCTTGGCTTCCGCCAGGTCGCTGCTTTCCAGCACCGCCAGCACGTCGCCCTCGCGGACGGCGTCCCCGATGGTGGCGCGCACCTCGCGGGCGATGCCGCCCACCCGCGGGACGATGTGCGTGAGGCGGTCCGGGTTCAGCACGATCTCCCCGGTCAGGCGGACGCTCTGTTCGAGCGTTCCGGGCCCGGCGACGGCCGTCTCGATCCCCATCTCCTCCAGCACCGCCGGTGTCAGCGTGACGACACCTTCTTCATGATGATCGCCGTGCCCGTGCTCGTCGTGGTCCGCCTCATCGGCATGTTCCGCGTGGCGATCGTGCTGAGCGAGCGCAAAGGACGGCCACGCCGCCCACAGCCCCG
>CAZNQN010000125.1:0-7182 GCA_964574925.1 uncultured Phycisphaeraceae bacterium
ATTCGAGGATCTCCTGCACCAGGCCACCGACCGCCCGGAACGGGAGATGGCCCTGGTGCCGGCCGGTTCGGTGAGCCTGTGCGAAACGCTCACCGCCCAGCCGGGATCGCCGGAACGGGACGTGGAGGTCCAGTCGTTTTTGCTGGACGTCTGCTGCGTCACCAACGCCCAGTTCCAGCGGTTCGTGGACGACGGGGGATACGAGGCGCTGGACTTCTGGCCGGAGGAGATCTGGCCGCACCTGATCGAACTGAAGGACCTGACGGGACATCCGGCGCCGCGTTTCTGGCGCAACGGGCGGCACAACGCGAACCTCGCCGATCATCCGGTGGTAGGGGTGAGCTGGTACGAGGCGCAGGCGTACGCCCTGTGGGCGGGCAAGCGGCTGCCCACGGAAGCGGAATGGCAGATGGCGGCGTCATGGCACATCAACAGTTCCGCCGACCTTCTCCGCCGTTTCCCCTGGGGGGATTCGATGGACAACACCCGCTGCAACATCTGGTCCTCGCGGCGGGGCGGCACGGTGCCCGTCCATGCATACCCCGAAGGCGCGGCGCCGAACCAGGTGCTCCAGTTGATCGGCAACGTGTGGGAGTGGACCGATTCGGAATACAACGTGACCGACGACGAGGGTCGTCCCATCGTCGGCGAGATGCCGATGCACGTGGTGCGCGGCGGGGCGTTCGATACCTATTTCGAGACGCAGGCAACCAACCACTTCCGCACCGGACAGATCGCCCTCGCGCGGACGCGCAACACGGGGTTCCGCTGCGCGCTCGATCTGTCGGAAGCGTCGTGGATCGGCGGGGCAGCGGAGGCATGACACGGCTGCCGCCGGGAGGATCGAAACGATGAGCGAAACGACGAACGTGATCGCCGGGCCGCTGCCGTGCCTGATCTGCGAAACGGAAAACCCGGCCGAATCCCTCGTCTGCTCCGAATGCGGCGCGCCCATGGCGCTGATCCAGGAGGCCGTCCATCTGGACCGCGATCCGTGCATCGTCACGGTGATCGGGGACAGCAACGTGGGCAAGACGGTCTATCTGGGCATGTTGCTCGACATGCTGTCGAAGCGGGCGGACGACTATGAGGCCGTTCCCAAGGGCGCCTTTTCCGTCAATCTCCAGCACAATGTGGTGTCCTACCTGAGTGCCCGGCACTTTCCGCCGAAAACGGCGATGGAGGTGGACGAATGGCACTGGGCGTATTACCAGGTGACGCCGCGGTGGGACACATCGCAGATCGTGGACCTGGTGATGCCGGACATGGCGGGGGAGGCGATCGCGGCCGAGGTGGCGTCACCCTCCACCTTCGCGGTGATCCGTTCGCTGCTGGAGAAAAGCGCCGGGGCGATCCTGCTGGTGGATGCGGCGCTGGCGGGCGCGGGTTCGCCCCAGCCGGACTTCTTCGCCCTCAAACTCGTCAGCTATCTCGACGGGGTGCTGGCGTCGAAGGGACGGGAGAAGCTGGACACGCCGGTGGCCATCGTGCTGTCCAAGGCCGACTACTGCCCGGATTGTTTCGACGACCCGCGGAAGTTCGCCCGCACGAACCTCAACCGCTTGTGGAACATCTGCGAGACGCGATTCGCCCATTACGAATTCTTCCCGGCCAGCGTCGTGGGCGCTTTGGGGTACGGAACCGACGAATCGGACAACGTGGTGCCCTATCCGCTGCACGTGGCGCCGCGCGGAATCCTCGAACCGTTCGAGTGGTTGCTGACCCAACTGGCGTCGTAAACCGTTCTCGAAACGATGGTCCGAGGGTCCGCCTTTCATATAGGTGTATGCCTCGATCGTTCGCGCAGGCACAAGCTGCGGCTCAGGATGCCGAAGTCTGCGGCGTGGACGCTGCATCTGCGGTTCGAGACGTGGACACCCGCCACTTGAAATACGGAACGGAAAGACGTCCTGGACATGCCGGAACCGACGCGCGACAAAGCGGTTTTCTTCAAGGCGAACGCCGGACCGCCGGACGAAACCATCACCGTCGAGTGCGACCAGGCTGTCTTCACCTCCCTCCGCACGCCGATGGGCGAGGGATACCGAGTGGTGGCCGCCAGCGCCGGCGTCCGGCCCGAAGAACGGCGAGTCATCACCCGTGTCTCTCCCTCGCACGATTCGCTTTGCGACGACGGAAGCGAATCGAAAGAGGACGTACAGGCGCTGGCGTGTTATCCGCTGCCGACGGGCCGGTTGTGCATCGCGCTCAGCCAGCCGGCGGGCAACGAGCATACCGGACGCGGCGGTTTGCGCGTGTACACCCACAACGTGCTGCTGACCCGCGAGCAGTTCCAATGTTTCGCCTTCCAACCTTTCGCCGTGGCACGGGCGATGTCGGCGTCCGGATTGGATCGCCCTCTACTCAAGCCGCCCGCCACGCTGCCGAAGGTGACGCTCGCGTTTCGCCCCTCGCTCGTGGTTCCGGAGACCGACCCGTGCACGGGGCGGTTCGATCCTTCCTGGTCTCTGCAAGTTCTCGAGCGGTTGCTGGACGGGAAACACGTCGTGGTCGATGTGGACGGGGAGTGGATGTCCGCGGCCGAGACGTTTCTGCTCGGTCTGCCCGGTCCGTTGCGGGAGCAGATGTCACTCAGCGGCGGACTTCGGTTCTCCGTCTCGCGTGCCCATCGACTGGTGGTGCTTCGCGATGACGGGCGGGCCGCCCGGCAGATTCGCACCGATCGCCGCTGCGAACTGCTCCGACCGGGCACCGATCCGGCACCGGCAACGCCGAAGACGCGCTGGCTGGGCATGGTGGGACGATTGTTGCATGCCGGTCGGCTCGATGAACTGGCCCGGCGGACATCGCAAGCGTTCGCCGACGTGTCCGCGGGCGGGTTGGAGTATGTGGCCGGGCTGTACGACGACCTGGACGAACTCGACAGCGCCGATCTTGCCGCGCTGCTTCAGATGGTGCATCGTCGCACGGCCCCGGACGACCGACCGCCCGTCGAGGGTGCCGTCGAGAACGCATTGAAGGATCGCCTGCTCGGCGCGATGTTCGAGGCCGTCGCCCGTCGCGTCGCCGGCTTGACGGGGGCACAACTGTCCGAGGTCTGGCCGGAACTCCGCGGGTTGGCAGAGCGTCGTGCAGACCTCAGGCAACGGCTCGAACCGGCGTTCGAAGCCGTCCTGGAGACGGCCCTTCGGGAGGATCCCCTCGGCGGTCTTGCCGTCCTTTTCGATTGCTTCGACCGCAACCTGTGGAGCGATGCGGCCACGGCGGCCTCGTGGAAACGACGCTGGCTCGACCGGCTGATCGGGATGAGCGAGACGAGCGATGCCGCCGCGGGCGAGACGCTCGTCGACGCCCTGCGCCGCTGGGAAGAGCGGTTCCCCGGCGATCCCGAGGCGGCGGAGTGGCGGAAGAAGCTGGCGACCGCCTCGACCGTCGGTCCGTCGCCGTGAAGGCATCATGAGGCGGGATCGGCCCCCGGTTTCAGCCCCTCTTCGGCGTGCGGGAGCGGTGCCCCTTCGTATAATCCGTTCATGCGATTGATGCGGGAAGTGCGCTGGGGACGCGGAGAGGAGACAGGCTCACCACCGGTCAACACCTGGGCCGGCGACGACGTGACGGTCGGTTGGCGGCTTCGCATCGTGGTGGAGGGCACACCCGACCGCCGGACAGGATACGTGTGCGACATCCGCCGACTCGATGCCGTGCTGCGGGAAACCGTCCTGCCCGCCCTGGCGGCGGAGGAGAAACCGGGCGACGGACACGCCGAACTGCGACGACTCACGCACCGGCTGATCGAAGTCTTTCCGCGGGCGGCGCAGCGATGCCCCGCGGGAATCCGGCTCGCATCCCTGACGCTGCTGTTTTCGCCCTTCACCTCTCTGGCGGCACGGCGAGCGGCAGGGGAAAGGCGGACATTCGACCGGATGGAACAGGACGTTGCCACCGATGGCCAACGTCCGTCGGCGACGGGAGACGAACCGATGGTGGAGCTCACGCGGGCGTTCGAGTTTTCGGCCGCCCACCGGCTGTGGTCGGAGACGCTCTCCGACGAGGAAAACCTGCGCATCTTCGGCAAATGCAGCAACCCGCACGGGCACGGACACAATTACGTCCTCGAAGTCACGGTGGGCGGGACGCCGGACGAGGTGACGGGAACCCTGATCGGGCCGCCGGAACTGGATCGCGTGGTGCGGGAGCGGGTGATCGACCCGTTCGACCACAAGAATCTCAACGTGGAGGTGCCGGAGTTTTGCACCCTCAACCCCAGTGTGGAAAACATCGCGCGGGTCATCTGGGACCGACTGGTCGAGGTGCTGGGACCGCAGCGGCTGGCGCGCGTCCGGGTGTGGGAGACGGCCAAGACCTACGCGGAATACGCCGGTGATACGAAAGAGGAAAGCGCGTGACGAACGCGGCGCGTCAGGTGATCGAGCGGTAGTAGTCGATGGCCGCGTGAAGCCCCTCCTCGAAACCCACCTTCGGTTCGTATCCCAGCAGCCGGCGGGCGAGGGAAATGTCCGCCGTCGAGTGGCGCACGTCCCCCGGCCGCGGCGGGGCATGGCGCGGACGGACCTCCGTGCCCAGAAGACGGTTCAAGACGTGGATCACCTCGAGGACGCTGATCCCCCGACCGCAGGCGACGTTGACGGCCTGACCTTCGGTCCGCTCGACGCGCATGGCCAGCAGGTTGGCCTGCACCACGTTGGCGACGGGGGTGAAGTCGCGGGTCTGTTCGCCGTCGCCGAAGACGGTGGGCGGCTCCCCCCGCAGCAGGGCGGTGACGAAGGCGGGGATGGCGGCGGCGTAGTCGCTGTGCGGATCCTGGCGGGGGCCGAACACGTTGAAATAGCGAAGGGAGATCGTCTCCAGCCCGTAACAGACGAAGAACGCCCGCGCATACGTCTCCCCCGCGTGTTTCTGCACAGCATAGGGACTGAGCGGATCGGGCCGGAGACCTTCGTGCTTGGGTGACACATCACTGTCACCATAGACGGAACTGCTGCCGGCGTAGATGAAGCGGCGGACCTTCGCCTCCACCGCTGCCCGCAACAGATGCAACGTGCCGGTGACGTTCACCTCGTGGCTGACCTCCGGGCGCTCCACGGAGCGGGGCACGGAGGGGATGGCGGCCTGATGGAAGACGAACTCGACGCCCTCGCACGCCCGTCGACACGTCTTCACGTCGCGGACGTCGCCCTCCATCCATTCGAAGCGGTCGCCGAGATGGGCAAGGTTTTCCCGCCGCCCGGAGGACAGATCGTCCAGGACGCGCACGCGGTGGCCGCCCTCGACCAGCGCCGTCACCAGGTGGGAACCGATGAAACCCGCCCCGCCGGTCACCAGGATCGTACTCATTTCGCGCTCCGCTTCTCCCGCCGTCTGTCTCGTTCACTGCGGACATGGTATCGCCCCGCCAGCATGGCGACAGTACGGGGCTGTTCCGGCGAACCCTCCCCGACCGTTTTTCCGCTGAACAGCTCGAACAGGGCGGCGTCGCCGGGACGCAGATCGAGTCGGAACGTCAGGACGCCCTCCTCGGCGATGACCACCCGTCCGGGCGGCGCGGCGGGGTCGGGGGGAACCTCGACGGCGCGGACCCAGGACCGCCCCCCCGCGTCACCGCCGAGGCGATGCTCCCCGCGAACGAATCGGTCCGAGGCGTTCCAGAGAAGCAGGTATTGCCGCGGATCGGCCCTCAACAGCACGGTTCGAACGCCGGCAAGTCCTTTCGGCGACTCGAGGGGAACAGCGACACAGCCGGCGATTCGCCTGCCCCATGTCCGGGCGCGGATGAACAGCATTCGCAGGGCCGACGCCTCGTCCGGGGGATGCGACCGGGAAGGATCGAGCGCCGTCGGTGGATCACCCGGAATGGGATGCAAACCATCGACGACGAGGCCGGCGGTGTGTCCTTCGGCAAGCGCCCGGTGGAACGCGCGGAGCAGGTTCAGCAGCGGAGTCCGCATCCGGTCCTCACCGCCCAGATCGGTGCGAATCCGGGCTGCCGTCGGCGACGGTGCGTCGCCCGCCCGTTCCGTCCCGTACAGCAGGACCATATCCCCCGCCCGTCGCGAGGCGTCTGCGAGCCGGGCGGCCCGACCCCGGGAGGCGTCATCCCAACCGGCCGGCAGCGTCCAACCCGCCCAGGGACCGGATCCCGCAGCAGAAACGGTCCCCGTCCGTTCCCGCGGGGCAGGCGGGGATGAGGCCGGGCGCGTCCAGGCCATCCGGGGGAGCGTGGTCGAGGCGGCGGTCTTCGCCGTCGAGCCGTTTCCACGCGCGTTGCGGCGAATCCAGCGGGAGGCATCAGCACGAACCCGCCGAATCAGGCGATCCGGCGTGTCCGCACCGGCCGGGAACGTGCCCCAACGAACGTAGGCGTAGAGGCGGCGATCGGGCAGGTACGCCCGCAACCCGACCCGCCCGGCCAGAGCGAGCAACGCGGGACGATCCTCGTCGCGGGCCTGGGCGAAGACGACATGCGTGAATCCCAGGTCGGCGGCCGCGCTCAGGTCGCGACGGATCGTCTGCCAGGCGGCGTGCGGCGGCTGAGCGGCGAATCGCGGTTCGACGGCGTAACGCACCGCAAGGGGGAACGCAGGGGCATCGCCGGGACGGTTTACCGGTGCCGCGCATCCGGCGAATCCGCAAACCAAGGGAAACCATAATAAGAATCTGTTAAGAAACGTATTCCCGCGTTGATCGCCTTGACGGGTTCGGAAGCGGTGCGCTAGAGTACGGCGTGGAACACGAACCTTCCTGATGGTGCGGCGAACGGTCATTCTGGCAGCGGCGATCACGGCGGGCGGCGGGTGCGTTGCGCCCCGTCCGACGACGGCGCCCGCGCAGCAGGAAGAAGCGCTGCGCCTGTTGCTCCCCCAGCGCATCGAGATCGTCGGTCCGTTCACCCGTGTCCGCAGCTTCGACGAGGACGACATGCCGGATGGTATCGAGCTTCTGCTTCAAGCTGTCAATTCGCTCGATGACCCGGGGCTGATGCTGGTGGGCGACGTGCGGGTGGAGCTGTACGAATTCGTCCCCGCCAGCGCGGACCACAAGGGCCGGCGACTGGAATGCTGGACCGTCGAACTCGACACGCCGCAGAAACAGCGCACGTACTGGAACGACGTGACGCAGATGTACGAGTTTCGGCTGGGCATCGACCCGAGCCGCATTCCCCCGGCCGAACGGTTCGTGCTGGCGGTGACGTACACCTCTCCC
>CAZNQN010000126.1:0-5266 GCA_964574925.1 uncultured Phycisphaeraceae bacterium
GGTCAGATAGCCGAACACGGCGATCATCAGCAGCAACCAGCTCTCCTCGATGAACAGGGCGACCACGCCGACGACGATCGCGCCCACCATGCCGGTGGCGGTGGCGATCTCCATCGACTTGCGATACCCGCGGGCGGACCACAACACCGACTGGAGCATCTGCCCGCCGTCCAGGGGCAAGATCGGCAACAGGTTGAACAGCAGCAGCAGGTAGCTGAGCCCGAAAAAACGAACCGCCCAGAACTGCGCGGCGGTCAGGGAGAAAAACAATTCGGAATCGATCGGCCGGAAGGGATGAAAGGGGTTGAGCGGAACGGCGGCCGAACGCCCGGTCCAGAAGATCAGCACCGTGGCCGTCAGCACGCAGAAGATCACGTTGACGGCGGGACCGGCGGCAGCGGTCAGGAAATAGGCGCGGGCGTTGTGCGGCGGATCGGTCGTCGCCAGCCCGCCGAGCGGCCAGAGGAGGATCTCGTCCGCCTCTCCGCCCACCGCGCGGGCGCCGAAACAGTGCCCGAACTCGTGCACGAGCACGATGAAAAACAGCAATCCGTAGGTGCCGAAGGCGTCGACGAACACCTCTCCGAACGAGCGCGACACGCCCGATCCGGGTTTGGGCATTTCCATCGCCAGCAGGACGGCCGCACAGAGGATGAACGCAATGTGCACGCGCACGTCGATCCCGAACAACCGCCCGATGCGGAACGACCAGTTGATCGGATTGTCCCAGGGGCGTTCCCCGTAGGCCATGATGCCGTTCTCTTCCCCTTCGAGGCGATCGACGCCGCTCCCTTCAAATCCCCGTCACCTCGTCCCGACGGCGCGGGTCCGCCTGCACGGTTTGCGGATCGTCCCCTTCGCCATTCGTTATTCGTTCTTCCGCTCCCTGACGGTCGCGGCTCTGTCGGGCGGTCGCGGCTCTGTCATGCGGACGCGGCGCAGATGGATTCCCGCATCGTTGCGGCGTTGCCGCCTCGTCAGAGGGAATCGACCCGGCCGGCCTGCGACTCGCGCATCCGCTGGCGCTCCGTCGCCTCCTTCAGCGCCCGTTTCTCCGCCTCCGTCAGGCTGTGGATGCCCTGGTCGTAGACCTTCTTGAGGATACGGTCCACGGTTTCGGCATCCGCCCGACGCTGCTCGACGCTGTCCGCCCACGAACCGCGACGCACCGGACGCGCAACACGCCGGAACCGCGGAAGACCCCATCCGGTGCTCGACCACCAGCGGTCTCCCTTCCAGGCCCACCATACCCCAAAGGCCAGCCCGGCCAGATGACACGCCTCTCCTCCGTAATTCTGCCCCCGCTCCAGGACGGACAGAAACGCGATCGCCCCGAAGATGATCGCCGCCGTCCGGATGCGGATGGGAAACATGAAGTAGACGTACACCGTGGCGGTGGGGAACATCACGGCCACGATACCCAGCAACCCGTAGATGGAGCCGGACGCGCCGACCGCCCCCCAGTCCGGCGGGATCACCCCGCGGGCACCGAGGAACGTATAGAACACGTTGCCGAACAGTCCGCACAGCGTGTAGATCGTGAAAAACTTCCCGGGCGACCAGAGCTGTTCGAGCGGCCGTCCCAGAAAATGCAGGGCGATCATGTTGAACGCCAGATGCCAGATGCCCGCATGGAGATACTGGGCGGTGATGAGGCGCCACACCTGACCTTGCACCACGGCATCGGCGCGCATCATCCCCCAGCCGTAGAGGAATCCTCTCATCGTGGGGCTGAAAGCGGCCAGGACGTAGACGCCCACGTTGATCGCGAGAAGGACGTTGACGATGCTGCGTCCGCGCAGCAGACCACCGCCCGGCCCGAACGACCGTCGCACCGGTCCGTAGGCGGGTGTGGCTCGTGCGTAATCGCGATCCTGCCAGCCCATCTGAAGCGGCCTCGCGTCTCTCCCGTCCGCCGCCGCCGTCAGACGGCGGAGGAAGGGGACGGGTTCTCCAGGAAATACAGCCCCAGCACGGCCAGGGTCTTTCCGTCCTCGATCGCGCCCTCCCGCATCATGCGGCGGACCTCGACGAGCGGGAGCGGGACGGGTCGAATGCATTCCCCCCGGTCGAGCCGCTGCGGTCCGGGCGAAAGTCCGCGGGCGACGTACGCATGCATCCGCTCGGTGCAGATGCCGGGTGAGGTGTAAAAAAACGCCAGCGGATCGATCCGTCCGGCGGCAAACCCCGTCTCCTCTTCCAGCTCCCGTCGGGCTGCTTCTTTCGGATCCTCGTCCGGTTCGAGCGTCCCGGCGGGCAGTTCCCACAGGTCCGCTTCCACGCCTTCCCGTCGCTGGCGGATGAGCACCACGCGACCGTCGTCCAGCAGCGGAAGGATCACCACGGCCCCGGGATGGACGACGATGTAGCGTTCTATCGGCCGACCGTCCTCCCCCGCGTAACGTCGGCGCTCGACGCGAAACCGGGGCGTTTCGAGAAGGGTTTCGCGCATTGTACGCTTTCCGCATGCAGGGGACGGTTCCGTGCCGCCGATGATGCCACCAGCCTGCTGCATTATAGGAGCGGGCGGGAGGGGGGCAATTTGTCCCCCCGTCTGCGGGGCGGTATAAACCGTCTTTCGCGGTGCGGAATGGCAGACAAAAACGGACGTTTCCTTCGGCGACCGGTATCGCCGATCCATCCCCCGATACGGGATCGCGGTCGGACGGATCGACATACGATGAAACGAAAGCGGGTCATCGTGCTCGGCTCCACCGGCTCCATCGGGCGGCAGAGCCTGGACGTGCTCGCCCGTATGGACGACCGGTGGGAGGTGGCCGCCCTCGCTGCGTGTTCCCGGGCCGAGGCGCTGGCCGGACAGATCGCGCGACACCGGCCGGAAGCGGTCGCGCTCACTCGTCCCGGAGGCGAGCCGGTCTCGCTGACCGGCGGAGGCGGTCCCCGGTTGTTCACCGGTGAGGACGCCTTGGAGCGCCTCGTGGACGAGGTGGCGTTCGACTGTCTGATCTCGGCCGTGGTGGGCACCGCCGGGCTTCGGGCCACGATGCGGGCGGTGGAACTCGGCAAGCGGGTGGCGCTGGCCAACAAGGAAACGCTGGTCATCGCAGGTTCGATCCTGATGCCGCTCGCCCGCCGGACGGGTGCGGAGATCCTGCCCGTCGACAGCGAGCATTCGGCCGTTTTCCAGGCGATGCACGCCGGGAAACGGGATGACGTGCGGCGGATTTATCTGACGGCCTCCGGCGGACCGCTGCGGACCTGGGACAAGGAGGCGATGGAACGGGCCACGCTCGAAGACGCGCTCCGGCATCCCACCTGGGAGATGGGACCGAAGATCACCATCGACTCGGCCACCATGATGAACAAGGCGTTGGAAATCGTGGAAGCCCACTGGCTGTTCGACCTCGAGCCGGAGCGGATCGAGGTGGTGGTGCATCCGGAATCGGTGGTCCACGCCCTCGTGGAGTTTTGCGACGGTTCGATGATCGCCCAGATGGGCACGCCGGACATGCGGACGCCGATCCAGTATGCGCTGACGCATCCGGACCGGTGGCCATGTCCCTCCGAACCGCTCGATCTGTGCGCGCTGGGACGGCTGACGTTCGAACCGCCGGACGCGGAGCGGTTTCCGGCGCTGGGATTGGGCTATGAGGCCGCCCGTCGCGGCGGTACGGCGGGGGCGGTGCTCAACGCGGCCAACGAACAGGCGGTGGAGATGTTCCGCAACGGACTGATCGGATTTGCCGACATCGCCCGCCTCACCGAGCGGGCGCTTTCTCAACACGATTGGCAGGCAACCCCTGACTTGGACGCCCTCCTGGCCGCCGACCGCTGGGCGAGAGACGAGGTGGCACGATGCACGACCTGTTGACGCCCATCCCGTCCGAGCTTCTCGCTGCTTCCGCCCTGGGGGCTGCGTGGGACAGCGTCTGGCCCTATCTGGTCATGCTGCTGGGCTTTTCCTTCATCGTGTTCGTGCACGAACTGGGGCACTTCCTGGCCGCCAAATGGGCCCAAGTCAAGGTGGAGCGGTTCGCCGTCGGATTCGGGCGGGAGCTGTTCGGTTTCACGCGGGGGGAGACGCGCTACTCCTTCAACGTCCTGCCTTTCGGCGGATACGTCAAGATGCTGGGGCAGGAGGACTTCGACGACAAATCGGAGGAACTCAAGTTCCGCGACGATCCGCGCTCGTTCATCAACCGCCCCGTGGGACAGCGGATGATCATCGTCTCCGCCGGGGTGGTGATGAACATCCTGCTGGCGTGTCTGCTGTTCATGTTCGTGTTCATGGTGGGCATGGAGGCGATGGCCACGCGGATCGGGTACATCGAACCGGACAGCCCCGCGGAGCAGGCGGGTCTGCTGCCCGGCGACGTGATCCGCAAGATCAACGGCGAGCGGATCCTGGAGTTCAACGAGGTCCGCATGGCCGTTCTTCTCTCGCCCCTCCATGAGCCGATCGATTTCGAGGTGGAACGGGATGGGACGCTGATGACGTTCTCCGTCGAGCCGCGCTACACCATCCCGGAAAACTCGCGGGAACTGCGGCGGCAGATCGTGGGCATCGCGCCGGGGTTGACGCGGCGGATCGTGGCCGTCGGTCCCGAGGCCGACCCCCACCGCCCCGACCATCCCCACGTCGGGGACGTGATCGTGGAGATCGACGGGCAACCGGTCACCGACGAGAACGCCAGCGCGATGGTGCATATGCTGGCGTACGCCCGCGGCGACGTGGTCGTGGAGCGCCCCGATCCGCACGATCCGGACGCACCGCCCAGGCGCGTCAAGGTGCACGTCCCGCCCATTCTGACGCTGCATCCGTCCGGTCCGCGGGGCGAGGACGGCCCGAACGTGCTGGGGCTGATCCCGCTGGTGCGCTTCAGCTTCATCGATCCGCGCGGGCGGGCGAACCTGGCGGGTCTGGAAGTCGGCGACACGGTGTTGATGTGGGACGACATCGACGATCCCACCCGCAAGGAAATCCTCCGCTCCGTCCGCGAATGCGCCGAATGGGACATCCCCTTCCGCGTGCGCAAAGCGGACGGCCGCATCGTCGAGGGATTCGTCCGACCGGAACGGCACAAGCGCGGGCCGGCCACCCTCCAGGCGATCTGCCGGGCGATTCCGGACGTGCCCGACGGATCGGAGCAGCCTCGCGTCCGTTTCGCCTCCGTTCGTCCGGGCGGGGCGGCGGATCGGGCGGGCATCCGTCCGGGTGACGCCGTTCTCCGCGTGGACGGGCTTCGTTTCCCGACGTTGCGGCAGGTGAACCGGGCGATCCGGACGGGGCTGGGTCGGCCGTTGC
>CAZNQN010000126.1:5276-7162 GCA_964574925.1 uncultured Phycisphaeraceae bacterium
TTGCTGTTCGAGCTCCAGGCGGAAGACGGTTCCAGGCGTTTCGTCCGGGTGGTGCCGCGGGCGCCGGGTTCGATCAACGCCCGGATCGATCTGGTCGCCCATGACATGCTCCGTCTGGCGGGCGTGGTGCCCCGCCTCGCGGGCAAGCCGAGTCCCGCCGCCCGCGCCGGGCTGACCCGCGGCTGCGTCATCCGCGCCGTCAACGGGCGGCCGGTGTCCACATGGCGGACGCTGATCGACGCTTTCCGCGCCCATGCCGGCACCGCCGTCTCGCTGCGCTACGAGGATCCGTCCGGCGCGGTCAAGGAGACCTCGTTTCCCGTGCCGCATTCCCTGCGGACGCTGCTGGGCGTCGGACCGGAGGCCCGCATCGTGCGCATCGACGGGAAGGAGACCGTGCGCATGGAGACCGCCCGCGGCATGGAGGACGTCTCCGTCGGATACCGCCGCGGAACGCGCAAGGCGCTGGAAGCGCTGGTGGGTCGGGACGTGGAGATCGTCTATCGGCCGAACCCGCTGGCCGACCTCCGGAGCAAGACGATCCACGTCACCGAGGACATGCTCGACCCGTGGGTCAGCCGCATCTCGTTCTCGCCCAGCATCGAGCTGATGCCGGAGATGAAGCTGCTCAAAGGCGCCAACGTGTTCGATGCGGTGGCCATCGGCGTCCACAAGACGTTGTATATCATCCGCAACGTCTACACGATGATGGAGCGGATGATCTTCAGCCGGAGCGTGGAACTGAAGAACATCTCCGGGCCGCTGGGGATCATCGACCTCGGCGGGCGGGTGGCGAAAAGCGGACCGATCGACTTTCTGTTCTTCCTGGCCGTCATCTCGGCCAACCTGGCCGTCATCAACTTCCTCCCCCTGCCCATCGTGGACGGGGGATTGATGGTGTTCCTGCTGATCGAGAAGATCAAGGGCAGCCCGGTGAGCCTGAAGGTTCAGGCGGCCACCCAGATCATCGGCATCTTCCTGATCGTCGGGGTCTTCCTGCTGGTGACGTTCAACGACGCCATGCGGCTGTGGGGATGACGCGACGCTTCCCATAACCCGCCCCGTTGCTCCGCCACGAAGCGGTTATCGAACGGGGAACGGGAGTTCTTTCACGGTTTCATCCCGATCCGTTTTCCATCCGGTCCGTTCATATCGTACATCTAATCTGGAACGTTTTAGCGGGGAAGGAATCTCGGAGACCGCTACCGACCGGCCGTCAATCTTTGCCCCGAGCATAAGGGCGCAACCGCAGACGAGCATGGGCCGGCAGCGGGTGGAAGACGGACGAAGGGCGAACAGGCGAGCGGCAGGGAAAGGAAGACGACGATGACGACCTCGGAAATCCAGGCACTGACCCGGGCGGCCATCGCCCGCCTGCTCGACGACCGCACGCGACAGGGGCAACGGGGATCGGTCAGGGACCGCCGGACGGCTCCCCGCTGGCCCTTCCCCGGCACCGTGGAACTGTGGGTCCCGGACGAGCACGGCATCGAGCACTACGTGCTGGCGACGTCGCTGAACCTGAGCCTGACCGGGGCGGGCATCCGCGCCGACGAACCCGTGCCGGAAGGGGTGGAACTGGCCGTCGCCTTCCACGAGCCGGAAGTCAGCTTCCACGGACGCGCCGTCGTCCGACACTGCACCCGGATCGAAAACAGCTACCTGATCGGGCTTCAGTTCGTGTTCGATACGGATTGAACCGAATCGCGCCCCGGAAAGAAACCGATCACGATATCCGCCGTGAAGATTCCCGATGCAGGCCATCCCTGACGGCGGCAACCCGGTCCTTCTACCCGCATCCGTTTGACGAACACGCTAGCGCTCGGCCAGCGTCTCCTGCCACGCGTCCATCGTGCGGTCGATCATCTCCGGGGTGTGGGCTAAGG
>CAZNQN010000127.1:0-4995 GCA_964574925.1 uncultured Phycisphaeraceae bacterium
CCAGTCTGCTCACCACCCATCTGATGGAAGAGGCCGATCGGTGCGATCGACTCGCGTTGCTCGACGGCGGTCGCCTCGTCGCCCTGGATACGCCGGACGCGCTCAAGGAACGGATCGGGGGGGACGTGGTGACGGTGGCCGCCGTGGATGCGGACCACCTGGCCGACCGGATCCGGCAGCGGTTCGGCATCGTCCCGGAACGGCTTTCGGGCGAGCTTCGCATCGAGCGCGACCGCGGGCACACCTTCGTTCCGGAACTGATCGAAGCCTTTCCGGGCGAAATCCGCAGCGTCACCGTCGGTCGGCCGACGCTCGAGGACGTCTTCGTCCATCTGACCGGGCACCACATGCATCGAGAGGCAGGGGAGAACGAACGTGCCGCACGAACCTGATCCGCCCTCCGTTGCCGCGACGCTTCCTCCGCGAGAAACGACCGGAGCGGAGGCGACCCCGACCCCGCGCGGCTTGAACGATACACGCGGTGGGGAAGACGCACCTCCGTCGTGTTTCCGGCTTCCCGCCTACGCGCTCTGGCGGCGGGAGGTGACGGCCTTTGTGCGGAAAAAAAGCCGCGTGGTCGGAGCGCTGGGCACGCCGCTGGTCTTCTGGGTGCTGATCGGGTCCGGTCTGCGGCACGCGGTGAAACTCGGCGGCACCGGCGTCGGATCGGATTACATGGTCTACGCCTTCCCCGGCATGATCGTGCTCGTGGTGTTGTTCACCGCCATCTTCTCGATGATCTCCGTCATCGAGGATCGCCGGGCGGGGTTCATGCAGGCGGTGCTGGCGGCGCCCGTGAACCGTTCGGCCATCGTCACCGGCAAGGTGCTCGGATGCGCGACGCTGGCCGCGGCGCAGGGTCTGTTGCTGCTGCTTGCCTCACCGTGGGTGGGCATTCCGCTGACGCTCACACGGTTTCTGGGGGCGCTGGGTGTGCTGGGGTTGCTGTCCGTGGGGTTGAGCGGCGTGGGCTTTCTGGCCGCCTGGCCGCTCGATTCCACGCAGGGGTTTCACTCCGTCATGAACCTGGTGTTGATGCCGATGTGGCTGCTTTCGGGGGCGTTTTTCCCCGCCGAGGGAGCGGCCGCCTGGATCCGATGGATCATGGTCGTCAACCCGTTGACCTACGGCGTTACCGCGCTGCAATATGCCCTGGGGGTGGAGGGGACCCGGCCGGTGACGTCCTTTCCGGTCGCACTGGCAGTGACGGCGGTCTCTACCCTCGTCGCTTTGGTGCTGGCGTCGCGGATCGTCGGCCGGGGCAAGGGAACGCGACCGTGAGCGAGACACCTTCCCACGACGAATCTTCCCCCCGGTCGCCTGACACAGCATCGCCGGGACGTCCCCCGGCTTCTACCCGTCCGGGATGGTGGGCGGCGGTCGTTTTGGGACTGATTCTGCTGGTGTACGTGGCCGTTCGCGGCATGCCCGGCCGCACCGCGGATTCGGAGATGCCGTTGCCGCGCGTCGCCCATGTGCCTTCGTTTACACTCACTGAGCGGAGCGGGCGGACGGTGACCGATCGGGATCTTCTGGGCCGGGTCTGGGTAGCGGATTTCTTTTTCACCCTGTGCAGCGGTCCGTGTCCGACGCTGAGCCTGCGGATGCGCAGCTTGCAGGAATCCATCCGCCGTTTCGAAGGCAAGGTGAAGCTCGTGTCCTTTTCGGTGGATCCCACCTACGACCGCCCGCCGGTGTTGCGGGCCTATGCGAATCGCTACCACGCCGATGCGGACCTGTGGTGGTTCCTGACGGCCGACGACGAGGAGACGATGTACGCCGTCGTCCGCAACGGATTCATGCAGGCGGTTTCCCGTGCGTCGAAAACCGCCCCCGTCATCCACAGCACCCGGTTTGTGCTGGTGGACGCGGAAGGCTACATCCGGGCGTGGTTCAACGGCGAGGACGCAGCCTCGAAGCCGAAGATCCTCCGCGCGATCGAGCGGCTACTGGCCGAAGCGTCGGCGGATCAGCGTCCACCCGCCGAGACCCAGCAGTAGGATCGTCGCCGGCTCGGGCACCACGGTCAGCGTGCCTTCTCCAAACAGGTTCTCGAAGGCGAACGAGGCGTTGCCGATCCGGCTTCTTCCGCCGTCCACGTTCGCGTCGACGATCAGCGGATAGATTCCCGGCGGCAGGCCGTTGCCGCTGACGATCAACGTCCCCAACCGCTGCGGCACCGTCAGCGACATGGTCGTCTGGACGATGCGGATCTGCACGTCATGGGGGTAGACGCTCGGGTCGGCGGGGATGGTCACCGTGCAGGTCCCGCCCGTGCAGAGTCCGCTGTCGGGGATGAACTCCAGGAACGTGACGTCCGGCGAACCGATGATCAGGTCCACGATGTTGAACTTCTGCAAGTTGTCCGTGGACGTGATGGAGACATCGTACGCGGGCGGTGGATCGCCGGGGGCGAACGTTTGATCCGGCGGTGAGAAGGACACGATGCCCGCCTGGGCGACGCCGGCGGTCAGGACGCTCCAACCGATCCCCAGGAACAGAAGACGCGAGGTGCGCTGCATACCGAACCCTCCTTTCGACCGGGGGCCTCGACTCCGTTCCAGGAAGAGAGGGCCGATCGCCTCGCCCCGCTCGTTCCGCCCCGGCTGACTTCCCATTTTATCAACAACGGCGTGCCGATACCAGCCCGAATTCTCTGGGCTTCGAGCATGCTCGCGGACGCGGATCGGGCACGTCCCCACCGGATACGGGTGGCGTACGGAATCATCGCACAGGCTTCGAGTCGGCATACCGGGACACAAGAACGAAAAACGCTCGACGTCTGATCTTCCCGTGGCTCCGGGGGAGGGGGAGCGAGGTCTTGACCCTCGCAAAACCTGCGGCCGTGTTCTTCACCGGATGCCGGGGGACGTCGGCCATCCACGATTTCCCCTTATGGGGCGTGGCCCTGGCGGTAGAAAGCGCTTTTCGAGGAACGGTCCCAGTACGGCCGCCGTTCCACGTGGAGGAGTTCCCCTTGCAGGGTGTCCATTTCGTACCGCAGCAGACGGTAGGGCGGGACCGCCTCCACCCAGAAGACGGCCGGCGGACCGTCCCAGTCCAGGCGGATCGTGCGGGCGGAAAAGACCCCGAGCGGAACGCGGATCGTCTCCGGTCGGCCGACCGTCAGCCGGGCATCACGGATGTCCGGCGGGCGCTGGCGGTTGGAGCGCACCGGCATCAGCAGTCGCAACGTCCGCCCGGTGCCCGCCGCCGCTACGTCCCGCGCCAGAAGCGGCAACGCTTCGTAGGGAACGGCCGAACCGTCCACCGTCCAACTCCGCTCACCTTCCTGCGGAAAATAGGAAAAGCTCAATACGCGGAGCTTTCCCTCCTGCCACCGCAGGTGTTTGTACGTCGATCCGCACCATTCCTGGCTGGAAAGCGCCATCTTGAAGGGCGACAGGTCGGGACGGCGGAGGAAGACGGTCGTCAGGTAGCGGTAGTTGTAGTTCTGCGTGGGAACCTCTTCCGGGATGTTGAATTTGAAGACGGGGACCGCTTCGGGATCGTCCGCTTCGGTCTTGACGCCGGTTTCGCGGTTCATCCACTGCCGGTTGAGCAGGTGGACGCGGACGTAGGAGCGGACCTCTCCGTAGATCACGTCCTTGGCGCGGTAATAGGACATTTCGCAGAGTCCGTCCTCCCAGACGGGAAGGGCGGAGAGGGAGCGGGACGCGGGTTCGTCTGCCCGAAGTGCCCGTCCGGAGAGGGTCGCGGCGGCGAGAGCGAAAAGAGAAACCAGTAGAGGGCGTCCGAGACGGCGTTTGCGGGGCGCATTGGTCGTTGTTGTGTTCCGAGCCGCGGGCCTTTGCCCGCGCGATGTCTCCGTACTCCATCCGTATCCGGTCGGGACATGCCCGGTCCGCCTTTTCGAGAAAGGCTCAAGCCCGCGCGAAGGATCGCTCCGCCATCCACGCCAACCGGGAAAAGGACCGGTCCGCCTTTTCGAGAAACGCGCGATCATCATGGTTTTCTCAGCTCCGATTCCGGTCGGCCTTCTAGAGGCGTTACCTCCGTCGGTTCCATCACGACGGGTTGCTCGAGGACGAATCCCATCGTCAGGTTGCCGTCGCGGGAGAGGCGATAGAGGGCGTGGACGATGGTCGAGTAATCCAATCCCAGACCCGCCACCCGTCCCTTTTCGTCCAGCGCCGGTTTCCCTCCCAGAAGCCGCACCAGCTTCGCCACCGACGGTTCGATGCGGATGGGGGGAGACGACTCGCCCGTCGCCGTCGCCACCCGCACCACCGTCAGCACGCGCTCGCCTTCATCCGCCGTGATCGTCACGCACCCGTCCGGAGCCCGGTAGAACACGGGGGGATGAATCGAATCGTCCTCACCGAACAGGGCGATCCGCGGCCGGCCGGTCCGCTTGACGTAGATGAACGGCGACGCACGGGACGGAATCCGATCCAGATGGAAATCTCCCCACCCGACGGGAGCGGAACGAATGGAGGAATCGTTGCGCTTGACCAGGGCTTCGTAGGCGGCGATCCGGACGCGGGTGTCTTCGTCGTCGAGCAGGCCGCGCAGCGCGATCCGCGTTTCGCTCATGCCTTTCACCCGTCCCAGCGCCCGGATCGCCCGCAGGCGGTACGCGCACCGGGGGTCCTGGGCGTGGACGGTCATGGCGTCGGCGGCGACGTGGTCGCCCAGTCGCAGGCCCGCCACCGCCGCGAAAAAGCTCACATGGTCCTGCTTGTCGGCATAGAGCCGGTCGAGGACCGGAAGGGCGTCCCGCCCCAGCCCCTCGAAGGCCAGCGCGATCAGGGCATGGGGAGCCCCCGGAGCGGCGAGTTCCTTCGCCAGTTTTTCCGCGCGCACCGCATCGAGCCGGGGATCGCGTTGCAGGTACAAGGCCCGCACCAGACCGAGAAAATGACCGGTCTCCGCATGGAACGCCTTCGGAACGCGGAGACGGACGAAAGAAGGCGATACCGCGCTGGCGATCGGCGGTCCGTCGCTGAACCGCGCGTTGATGCAATCCTGGAT
>CAZNQN010000127.1:5005-7133 GCA_964574925.1 uncultured Phycisphaeraceae bacterium
ATCCTGGATCTGCTGCGCCCGCTGATAGGACGGTTCGATCAATACCAGCCGGAGACGCCGATCCTTCGCCACCACCCCGCCGCCCAGGATCGTCGCCTCCAGATTCGTCGATCGGGTGGCGGCGCCTTTCTCCTCGGAGAAGGGGTTGAGAAACAGCGGACCGGACGCCCGCGCCAGGATCTGCCCCGTCCGCGCCGCCTGCGCCGAAACGGAGACGAACACGCGCAGATCGGTGGCGAGGAGCCGCCCGCGGCGAAGCGATTTCGTCTGTGTTCCCGGCAGCGCCATCACCGCCACGTCGAAGGGCGTGCCGCGCACGGCGCCCGCCGGAATGTCGCCCTGGACGATGACCACGGCCGAGTCGATGTCCCGGATCAGTTCCTCCGGCGTGACGTTCCGCTCGCCGACGACGGGGCTGGAATACCCGCCCTGCTTGTACATCGACTCGACGAGTTTTTCGTAGATGGGGCGGGGACAGTCACGGGAGCCGTTCTTGCCCAGTCCGACGACCAGACCGTATCCCCGCACCCGCATCGGGCGCAGACCGTCGTAGTAGGTGTACTGGCCCACCGTGCCCTGATAGGCGGCGGAATCCGCGAGCGGGCTCAGAGTCGGCGCGACGCCCAGGTCGAGCCGCTTGGGGCGCTCCTCGCCCCAGATGCATCCGCCCAGGAAGGAACCTGCGAGGCAGAGGGCGGTGAGCGTGGCGGGGCGGCCGGTCGCCGTCTTGTGAATCATGGGTTCAACCGTCTGCTGGAAAGAGACGCCCGCCGACCGCACGCGGTCCGCTAGCGTCCGGGTTGGGGGCCGGATGGTCGATGCCTGCCCTCCGGGCACTTGTTCAAGCATAGGGACTCCGCCCCGCGGGTGTCAACGCCGCCGCGCCTCACGAGGGATGACCTGCGAGCAGCCGTAGAACCGACCACACCGCCGTCAGCAGGATCAAACCTGCCACGATTCTCGACATCCACGGGAAGCGGAACCGGTACAAGCGGATGAGGTGGCGGAAATACTGCCACCCGGTGCGCAGTCGGGCCTTGCTCTTCCCGCCCGCCCGTACGCCGAACCGGATGGGGACTTCGCGGATGTGTCGGCACCGTGACTTGACGAGCAGTTCGAGGGCGATCTTGTATCCGAGCGGGTCGAGCCGCTCCGCCTGCTCCCACGTCCGGCGGGGCAGGGCGAAGAACCCGGACATCGGGTCGCTGACCGCAGCGAGCGGTCGGGCGGCAAGGGATAAGAGGAGGCTGATCAACCGGCGGAGCCGAGGCCATTCCGATGCCACCGATCCGCCCTCCCCGTATCGCGTGGCGAGCACGAAATCACAGGACGGTTCGCTTAAGGCTTGGACCATGCGGGGAATGGCTTCCGGCGGATGCTGGAGATCGGCGTCGAGCACGACGAAGCGGTCCGCCCGCGCCTCCGCGAAGCCGCGCAGCACCGCCCCGGACAGTCCGCGCTCGCTGCGCCGCACCACCAGCCGGATCGGAAACCGTTCGGCCAGTTCTTCGATGACGGTCTCCGTCCCGTCCTGTGAATTGTCGTCCACGACGATCATCTCGCCCTCGATGCCGGCTTCGCAGAGGGCGCGGAAGACCCGTTCGGTCAGCGGGACAAGGTTGGGCGCCTCACGATAGGCAGGGACGATCACCGATACCATCGGTACGGGGCGGGGCATGGCGGGCATGATACACGGGAAGGCGACCGGCGGGCAGACGGCGGGCGGTTTGACAGGCGCCGCGGCGCTTTCAACATACGTTCGGATAAGCGTGCGCGGGGGTTCCGTGCGGAGACGAGCTGGATGATTTCAGCAGTCGGTGCGGGTACGGTCGAGGCCATCGCCGCCCTGGGGCGGATGGGCGTCTTCGCGTGGCAGATGGTCCGCTGGCTGGTTCCCGGTCTGGTGCGCCGGCGGACTTGGCTGCGCACGATGCCCCTGTTCTTCGAGGTGGGCAACCGGACCCTTCCCGTCATCGCCGTCACGGGGACGTTCGTGGGGCTGGTGCTGGCCGTGCAAAGTTACGATCAGCTCAAGGCGGCCGGGTTCGAGAACCGCATGGGCGTGCTGGTCTCGCTGAGCTTGGTGCAGGAGCTGGGGCCGGTGCTGGCGGGGGTGATGGTGGCCGGG
>CAZNQN010000128.1:0-7075 GCA_964574925.1 uncultured Phycisphaeraceae bacterium
AAAAGAACCCGGCATAACGCCCACCGACCTCGGCCTGATTGAACCCCACGAACGTGCCGAGGAAAAAGGACTCCACGGAAAGATCGATCCCGTCCTGGGAAAGGACGACATCGCCGGGGACGTTGCCCACGGGATCCCCGTAAACGGTTCCGACGGGAACCGATTCGAAATCCACCTGGGCGGCCAGACCGGTCGAAACGAACAGGGAGGCTGCAACCAGGCCCTGAACGGCCCGCGCGCAAAGCGTAGTCATGACGCTTCCTTTCCCAAATCCTGTGTGGTCCCCTTTCCCCGCTGAGGCGCGTTGCGAAGAACCCCTTGCTGTGTTCGCACCCCGGCACCGTCGTCGGACGTCTGTGTTGCCCGGCCGGCGTCTGCACGCGCCGAGCCCCGCCTGTCGACGAAACGGTTATGGAACCCTCGTTTAAGCATAACCGTTCGCATCACGGGATTCAACCGGCGCCTCCCGGGCGGAAGCCGCCGTCACAACCGGCCCGGAAGACGTGTCCACTGTCCGCGAAGGACAAGATCATGCCTTTCGGAATCATTAGAACGGTCGGCGGCGCCGGTTATCGGGGGGCGGGATGGGCGAGTCCGGGCGGTTGTCCCCTGTGATCGTCACGCGGACTTGGGTCGGACTTTCAGTTTTGCTTTAAGGCATGACGGACATTTGACAAATAGTGGGTTCGTTCTGGAGGATTGGCGGTTTCGGAGAGGGGTCGGCTTGCCTTGTGGAGAGCAGCCCGCTAGCCTTTAGGGAATCCGTTGGACGACGGACGAGGAGGAGGGAGAAGGAACGTTCACGTCCGGGCGTGTCCGATATCCGCCAGCGGGAAAGGCTTGTATCCGGAGGGCGATTCGAGTACATTAAGGAGGAGGATTCGGAAGGAACGCGCCGCACCCTGCTATCTTTCGGGATCCCGTCATGCCTGCCTGGGGGATTGTTGGGGGCCGGACCATCCCGGATGGGACGGACGCGGCGGCGCCTGGTCGTGTGAGTGAAGCGGCCGGGCGTGCGAGAGGGGTACTCGATTTTAGGGGTTCGACAATGTTCTACAGGGTGGAAGGGAAGCCTCGTGCTTGGGTTGTGCCGTCGTGGTTCCGGTCGGGAGGGGTCTGGAGCGCGATGGCGGTGATGGGGGTGGTGACGCTGGCAGCGGGACGCGCAGAGGCGCAGGAGTGTTTCAACGCCTGCAACTGTACGGGCGGCAATACGGTGGAATGCCCCTGCTGCGACGACGGGCTGGCATGTACGTTCGACTGGTGCAGTCCGCTGTCAGGCTGCAAGCACGATCAGAATATCGCCTGTCCGGATAACGGCTTGCGTTGCGACGGGATTCCGGGTTGTTGCGACGTGGGGGAAACCTGTGATCCGGGCGTGGGCATCGGCGAGTGCACGTCGGAGGGAGCCGCTCCCGCGATCGATTGTTCCAGCGACCCGAACGGTCCGTTGTGCGCGGAGCCCGGGATCTGCGTGGAATGTCTCACGGATGCGGATTGCGAGGACGGAGAATCCTGCACGATTGATACGTGCGTCTCGGGTGTCTGCTCGCAGACGGTGTTGACAAGCGGACCTTGCGACGACGGGGACGCGTGCACGCTCAACGATGTATGTTCCCCGGCGGGGGTGTGTACGGGAGTCCCGCGCGATTGCGACGACAACAACCCCTGCACGGCGGACTCGTGCGTGGCCGGGGCGTGTATCAACAGTCCGCTGCCTGCAGGAACGTCTTGCAACCCGGCGGACCCGTGTTTCATCCAAGGCACGTGCGACAACGGTACATGTATTCCGGATCCGAGCCCGATCGGGTGCATCGACGTGGAGCTTCGCACGCCGGCCACGCCTCTTCATGTGGGCGATGTTCTGGATGTTGAACTTCATCTTTTGAATCAGTGTATCTTTCCTGCGGAAGAGGTTACGGGAGTCCAGGTTGTGGTTTCCTGGGATCCGACCAAGCTGGCGCCTGCGGATCCGGCGCTGACGGGGGAACCGAATCCGGAGGATCCTTGTGTCGAATGTCACATTTGTGTCGGGGGCGATAACGCAGGCCAGTTCTGTTTCGATGACGGTGACTGCCCCCCGGCCGGTGTGGGGAGTTGCCAGCCGGGCGTGCCGGCGACGAATTGTCAGCCCGGTCAACCCTGTTGTGACGACGGCACGACGTGCGATTTCGATTGTGGCCGACTCGACCGTTACAACTGGCAGGTTTCGACGTACCGGTTGGATGACGGCACGGCGGAGGATGCTCTGAACGCCGATTGTGGTCCGACCACGTTTTGCGATCCGTATACCGGTGTTCCCTTCAATGATGGGAACCTGATGTACACCGCTCTGCAACAGTTGATCTGCAACGGGCAGGCGGCGCCGTCGGCGACGGTTCGCGCCGGGGCGGATGGCTTGTGGGCCACGACTCTGAAGTTCGTCGCCCTGGAAGCGACGGCAGGGCTTTCATCTGGGACACAAGTGGTGGTGGAACGCTGTATCGGACAAACGCGGACACAGGTCTTCGGACCGGAGGGCGAGAACACGGGTGCTTTGATTCCCTCCGCTCCGGTCGTGATTCAGTGTCAGACGAACGCCGATTGTCCGGCCGGACTTCCTTGTGTCAACGGTCAGTGCATCAACTGCCCGTCGCCCGCTTCCGTCACGGCGGCGGGCCCACGGTATCTTGAGGTTACCCCGGCCGATTTTCCAACAGATGTGGCGCTGTACGTAACCGGTGCGGATCCCGATGTTTCCTGCGTTTCCGGATATGTCCAGGCGGACGGAACGCTCGGGCCGAGCCCCGTGTATTTGCCCGCTTCCGGTGCAAACGGCTGGGGGACGGTTCCCGTGCGAGGTGAAGGTCTCCTGTCCGCACGGACCTACAATGTACAGGCGGACTGTGATCCTACAGCGCCGGGCACCAGTCTTTCCCCGCCGGTTTCCGCGACGTTGTGGGAATGGGCGGACACCGATCACACGGGGGTGCCGATCGATATCGTAGATGCAGTGCATATCCTCGACGCCTTTCGAGGAACGTTTCATACGCTTCCCTGCGCCTCTGATCAAGATTGTGTGAATGTTCTTCCGTTCAAGACTTGCGATCTGTCGGTCGGAAAGTGTCTCTGGAATACGGTGGAGTCAACGGATCTGAAGAGTGCGTCGGATTGTCTGCCGGATCGTAGTCTCGACGTGACGGTCGACGTTTTGTTGGCGCTGGATGCGTTCCGGAACCAGCCGCCTCCGTGCGTGTCGCCGTGCCCGTAGCGAGACGTGGAACGAATGGTCGGCAGGGCTGTGGCCGCCAAAGGTTCGATGCGGAACGGAACGTGGATGCGACACAGTGGAACGCGATGAGAGGTGCCGTGCTTGGGTGGGCGACGTGAACCGCCTGCTGGAAGGAAGGACGATGAGAACGGTTGTTGGATGGGGGGGGATGATGGTCGTTCTGCTGGCCGGCGCCGCTTTGGCGGAGCCGGAAGTCAGTATTGTCATTCCCAGTGGCGTGACGACGCTGACGCAGGGCGGTGAACTGAAGATCGAGATCTTCGTCAACAACGTGACGCCGGATCGGCTTCGCGCCTATCAGGCGGGTGTTGCGATCATCCCGCAGAGCGGGGCAACCGGGACGATCACGCTCGCCGACACAGTGACGCCAGCGATCGACAACACGAGTATCATCGTGGATGAGACCCGCCCGGACTGGGTTTTTGCCGGCCTGTCGGGATTTTTCACCGCCACGAACGTGGAGCGGATGCAGGTCGCAGCGACCCTCTTCGATCCGGCCGATGCACCCACGGTGACGACCCCGAAATATCTCGGTGAGATGATTCTGAAGGCCTCTGCGGATGCTGTAGGAGATTTCGTCGTACAGATTGCTACCAGTGACCCCAACAATCCGGCCGCCCGTCCCACGCAGCTCGTCAACGAAAACGGTCTTCAGCTGACCTTCACGACGGCGCCTCCCGGTGGCCATGTGCTGACCGTCTCCTCGATTGCACCGAATGATGCTTGCGCGGCGGCTCTTCCCATCGGGGACGGTGTCACGCTCCTGAATACCAGGAACACGACAACGGATGGTCCGCCGCATCCGGGAAGTGCATGCGATGTGGGGGGAAGCAACACGATCGACAACGATGTTTGGTTTGATTATACCGCCACGTGCTCGGGAGTGCTGGCTGCCAGCACATGCGGGACGGCGGATTTCGACACGCGGGTGGCCGTGTATGACGGGTGTGCGTGTCCGGTCAGTGACGCAAACTTGTTGACATGCAGTGATGATGCGTTGGGGTGTGGAAACACGTCCGAGGCCGTCGTGAACGGCGTATTTCAGGGGGCATGTTACAAGATTCGCGTGGGTGGGACGAACGGTGCGTCCGGAACGGGGAGTTTGCTGGTCACTTGCATCGGGAACGACCAGTGCGGGAATGCCGATCCGATCGCGCCAGGTGGTTCCGTGCAGGGATCGACACGAAACACCTCCGTCAACGACACCGCCGTTCCGGCCTGTGGAGCGCCGGTCGATTCCCCCGGTGTCTGGTACGCGGTGACGGGAACGGGTGATTTGCTGACTGCGTCCGTGTCCAGCAGCTCGTTCGATACGCGGTTGACGGTTTTCGAGGGCAGTTGTGCTGCACTGAGCTGTGTCGCCGATGCCGACAACCCCGGGGGGAGCCAGGAAACGATCTCGTGGTGTTCGACGCCTGGTGTGACCTATTTCATTCTGGTTCACGGCAGCGGCGGCACGTCGGGCACGTTCGCCCTGCGGCTGGACGGTACGAGCTGTGACGACGGCAGCGTCTGCACAACCGACTCGTGCAGTGTCGATCACTGTGTGAATACGCCGACCTTCGATGACACGATGTTCTGCTGCAATCCGGCGGATGGGACCCTGACGCCGCTTGATGACGGCAATCCCTGTACACTGGATTTGTGCAATGCGGCGACTGGAGCCGTGGGACATCCACCGGCTCCTGACGGACCGGAACCGGCATGTGCGGACGCATCTCTTTGCACGTTGGACCAATGTCTGAGTGGGAGTTGTGTGAACACCGATGTCAGTACCATTCCGTGCGCGACCACCGCGGACTGTCCTCAGAACAGCAGCTGCGTGAACGGTTTCTGCTTCTGCGAGGCCCTGCCGACGCTCTTTCTGGAGGCGGATCCGGGCGCATCGCTCTCCATCCCCGGATGCTATGCGGTCGGGGAGACGATCACGGTACGGGTGGAGCTGGGGCCCCGAGACATCCCGCAGTTGACGCTGCAGGATATTGTCGGCGCTCAGTTCTTTTTGGAATATGATGCGACGACCTTGGATTTCCTGGATATCGTTCCGGGATTCAGTGTTGATCCGACCTCGCCGTTTTCCATGCAATTGGGGGCAGCCGTGGACGAGATCAACGGAACGATTGACTATGTGGTCGGTACAGCCCTGGGAGGAGGAACGCGTTCGCCGTCCCTTGTCGCTGTGGTGAGGTTTCAGGCGCTGGCAGAGTGCAATGCTTTCGTTCGTTTTCGCCCCTCGAGTGCCGCCGGCGTGCCGAACTTGCTGACGCTCAGCGGAGGGACGAGCGTGGATCCGCTTTTGAACGATCTGGGTACCATCAGCACCAGCAGCAATCCTCCGCTCATCGGCGCGTGCCCGGCGAATATCCGCCGGACCCGGGGCAGCTGACCGCCGTGGTGACGTGGACGGACCCGACCGCCACCGACGCCTGCGACGGGCCCGGTATTCCGGTGACGTGTTCGCCACCCTCCGGGAGCACCTTCTCTCCGGGAACGACGACGGTCACCTGCACGGCGACGGACTCGTGCGGCCGGACGGACAGTTGTTCGTTTTCCGTGACGGTCGTGCCGCCGACATTGACCTTCGACATGGAGCTTTCCCCGACGGTCTCGACGGGAACGCTGCAACGTTGCGTGACCTTTGAATTGTGGGATTGCGACGCCGTCGGCGGCCCACTGAGTTTCACTCTTGATCAGGACGTGACGTTCACGGGGGGATCGGCGTCGAACGTGACGATCCCCATCCCCGGGGGAGGGTGGGACTGTCTCAGCGCCCGGGATCCCTTGCATACCCTGCGGGCGACGTCGGCCGATTTCGGCACGCTGGACGGAACGTCCTACACGGCCACCTTCCTGGGGCCGTGGCCGACCGGCGGGCACTGGCTGCTGGGCGGCAATCTCAACGGCGACGATTTCATCGACATCGTCGATTTCGCCGTGTTCTTCCCCCTGTACCTGACGCCGGCAAGTTCGGACACGCCGTGCGGGACGGCCTCTCCCCATGCGGACATCAACGGGGACAACGTCGTGGACCTGCTGGATTTGATTTTCATCTCGACGAACAGCCTGATGGCGAGTCAGCCGCCGTGTTGCGGGGGCGTTCCTGCCGCGGGGGGTGTGGCCATCGGGCACGGGCCGCGAACGTCGATCACCTTCTCCGAGCTTCGCCGCATGGGCTTGGGGGATTTGTCGTATCTCGATACGGATGCCAATGGGGTCTTCGATTTCACGGATGTGGAGGCGATTCTCGGCGGGACGGCGCCGCTGGTGGATCTGCCCGGAAACCGGCTTGGACCGGGCAAACGAGTTCGTCGTTCGCCGCCGCGGGGGCGATAACAGAGGCGGAGGAGAGTCGATGTGCATGCGGGAATCGGGTCTCCGCTGCGAAAACTGAGACGGAAGAATTGAAACGAAAGCTTGATCCTGTTAAGATGGGTTTGATTTCCGGAAGGGGGTGAAGGGGTTCCAAGTTTTCAGGCGGCCTTGGTAGCCCGGCGCAGGCACAAGTTTTCGGAGAGTGCCTCGGCAAGAGGGCAAACGGTCGTTGCGGCCGGCGCTGAGAGGTTGGAACACGACGGTGACCGCGTCCGGTTCGCCGTAGGGGGCGTGGTGGCAGGTGAGGGGGCCGGCGAGAGGGATGGAAGCGCTGCGGGTCGGGGGACGCTGACACCTCCGCAGGGACTCTCTTGGACAATCGAGATGTTGTGGAACGCGGGGCTTCCGGGGGAGGAGGATCTTCGCGTTGGAGAATCGGTGAGCGACGGGCTCCATCGTGCCGTGTGGAGGATGGTCCGCATCCGAACGGCA
>CAZNQN010000129.1:0-4514 GCA_964574925.1 uncultured Phycisphaeraceae bacterium
CAAATACCGTCTCGACCTGCTCAACCTCGCCGACCAGGTGGACGACGCCCGCCGTGGCGTGAAGGTGGCCAAGAACCGCATCCTGCCCGATCTGGATTTCACCGGGCGGGTGACGTACGACTCGGACCCGGCCCAGCTTCGCGCGGCCAACCTGCGCGAAGAACGCCGCACCTGGGAAGGGATCGTCCAGCTCCGCGTGGACGACCGCAAGACGGAGCGCAACGCCTACCGCGCGTCGCTGATCACGCTGCGGCGGGCCCAGCGCGACTACGAGCAGTTCGCCGACACCGTTCGCGCCGACGCCCGCCGCGCGTTGCGCCGCATCCGCCAGCAGGAAAACATCCGCCGCATCCAGGAACACAACGTGCGGGAAAACGAAATCCGTCTGGAAGGCGCCCGGGCCCAGTTCGCCCTCGGGCGATCCACCAACCAGGACGTGGTCGACGCGGAAAACGACCTGCTCGCCGCCAGCAACCAGCTCGCCCGCGCCATCTCCGATTACCGCATCGCCGTCCTGGAGTTCCGCCTCAGCACCGGCACGCTGCGGATCACCGACGACGGCTGGTGGGGCCTGCCCGAACAGGAACACGAAGGCAAAGAAAAACCCGACGGCTAGTGCGTTGCGTTTTTCGTCTCTGCGTTCGGAGACCGTCTCCGCCTTCCAAGCCACGCCTCAGACCTTTTCGACCATCTCTCGCTGCTGGCGCCCTGAGCCGCAGGCTTCAGCCTGCGCGATCGAGCCACGCGCCACCCGCATCCGACGGAGACATGCCCGGTCCCCATCCCGGGACAAGACCGACGAATGGCGTTGCCGCCCGCGCTGCCCCGGTCATTCTCGGACCTGACCGTCGCCTCGCCCGCCGGCGGCCGTTCCCGTTCGTCACCGCTGCGTCACACTTGGGAAGGCGGCACAAGTTCTGACGGCGCCGCCGTTGGTTTTCGGCGGAAAAAGAGGTAGGCTACGGGTTCTGATTCGTGCAGCCCGATAAGGAGATCGGGCGGGGGGAAAGCCTCTGACGATTCTGTAAGGAGCGCCGGCCATGACGCAATCCCTGACCTCCGCCGCGGCGGATACGCCCGCCCCGCCTGTCACGACGACCTCCCCCGCGCGGTCCCGCCGGCGATGGTCCTACGCGGGAGCGGCGCTTGCCGTGCTCGCTCTGGCCGTCGTCGGGTTCCGCGCCGTCGAATGGGCCCGCACCACCCGCGTCGTCACCCAGGCGGACAAGTTCACCGTCGGCCCGCGAAGCTTCTCCGTGGTCTTGAAGGAAAAGGGCGAGCTTCAGGCGGCCAAGGCCACCGAAATCACCTGCGAGGTGGAGGGACGTTCCACCATCATCTACCTGGTCCCGGAGGGGACGGCCGTCAAGAAGGGCGACCTGCTGGTGGAACTCGCCAGCGACGCCATCGAAGACCGCATCCGCCAGGCGGAACTGCGGGAGGCCAACGCGGTGGCGGCGTACGAGGCGGCCAAGGCCGAACTCGACATCCAGCGCGACCGCAACGCCAGCGACATCCGCAAGGCCAAGCTCCAGATCGAGCTGGCGGAACTGGAACTGAAGAAATACGCCGAGGGCGAATGGGCCCAGCAGCTCAAGGACGCCCAGATCGCTATCGACCAGGCACGCATCAACCTCAAGCGCCGCGAGGAGGACTACAAGTCCGCGCAGGAACTCTACAAACGCGACTTCATCACCAAGACCCAGTACCAGGAAGACGAGTTCAACTACCAAAAGGCCAAGTGGGACCTGGAAAAGGCGCTGAAAGCCAAGGAAGTCCTCGAATCGTACACGCATGTCGCCGCCCTGCGCAAGCGGGAATCCGACCTCGAAGAGGCCAAGAAAGAGGCCGAGCGCGTCATCAAGAACGCCGAGGCCCTGGAACTCCAGAAACAACGCAACCTGGAAGGGAAGAAGAAGGAACTCGACCTGATCCGGGCGGAACTGGCCAAGTACCGGGCGCAGCGCGAAAAGTGCCGCATCACCGCCCCGACGCAAGGGTTCGTGGTGTACTATTCCGGCGGCGGGCGCCACTTCATGTCCAACGACACCCAGATCCGCGAGGGCGCCACCGTCCACGAACGGCAGGTGCTGATGACGCTGCCGGACACGTCCGAGATGATCGTCGTCGTGCGCGTGCACGAAGCCAAGACCGACAAGCTCCGTCTGGGGCAACGGGCCGTGGTGCGGGTGGAAGGGATGCCGGGCAAGACGTTTACCGGGACGGTCACCAAGATCGCCGCCGTCGCCGACACCCAGAACCGCTGGCTCAACCCCGACCTGAAGGAATACGAAACGCACATCACGCTCGACCCGACCGATGCGCAGCTCAAACCGGGCGTGACGGCCTATGTCCAGATCGAGGTGGAGACGGTGGAGAACGTCCTCGCCGTACCCGTGCAGTCCATCTACGCCAAGGGCGGACGGCGGTACGTCTTCCGCCAGAACGGCGACGAGCCGGAACCCGTCCCCGTCAAGGTCGGCGCGATCGGGACCGCCTGGGCGGAAATCCGTGAAGGGCTTCAGGAAGGCGACCGCGTGCTGCTGGCGTTCAATGAGCAACACATGCGGTTGATCCCCGATCTGCCCGTGGAGCACCGGGCCGGCATGGGCGGCGCCAAAGGCCGCTCCGCCCGCAACACCTGGAAAGGCAAGATCGCCGGGCCGCCGCCCCGCCACGGGGAAGGCGGGAAACCCATGTCGCCGCAGCAATGGCGAAAACGCCGACCCGGCCACGGCGGGAAACCTCCCGCCCGCTCGTCTGCTCCCGCTCGGCCTGCCCACAGGCCAAAGCGGTCCCACACCGGATAGATGCACGAGCGCCGACCGGTGGAGTCCGAGGACATGCCCGCGGTGGCCGCCTACATCGAGCGGTTGACGAAGACCTACGGCCAACCGGGTAGCCACATCGAGGTCCACGCCCTCCGCGGCATCACGGTGGAGTTCCTCGAAGGGGAATCGGTGGCAGTCTGCGGCCAGAGCGGCTCCGGCAAGAGTACCCTGATGAACCTGCTCGGCTGTCTGGACCGCCCCACCTCCGGGCGATACATCCTCGGCGGCCAGGATGTTTCCGCATTGGACGACGACGCCCTGTCCGACATCCGCGGGCGGCGGATCGGGTTCGTATTCCAGAGTTTCAACCTCATCCCTCAACTGAACGTCCTGGAGAACCTTGAAGTGCCGCTTTACTACCAGGGCGTCCCCCCGCGAATCCGGCGGCGAAAGGCCGAGGCGTTGATCGAACAGGTCGGACTGGGCGGTCGAGGGCACCATCGGCCGCAGGAGCTCTCCGGCGGCCAGCAACAACGCGTCGCCATCGCCCGGGCGCTGATCAACGATCCCCTCCTGGTGCTGGCGGACGAGCCGACGGGGAACCTCGACTCGGCCTCGGGGGAGATGATCCTTTCGATCTTCGACCGGCTCCATGAGGCCGGCAAGACGATCATCATCGTCACCCACGACGAAAGCGTCGCCCGCCGTTGCGACCGGATCATCACCCTGCGGGACGGTCGGGTTCTGGAGGACGTACGCACAGCCAGAGCCGCCGCCACCCCGTAATCCGGGGCTTCCGCCTCCTCCCTCCCCTGAACCGACGCCGGCGGACGGACAAGCCGCGACGTTGCGCCCCTCGAGCCGGCACGGCCGGCACGGTCGAAAAAGATTAAACCACAGACGGAACCAAGCAATATCTTCCCTTGGGGGCGGATTCCGGTAATTCTCCTAAACTAACAGGACGACTCAGGCCGAATTATCCAAACATTCCAGTTTGCCCATTTTATCTAAATGTGCTATATTGACGAGAGGCGGCCGGTAAGGTCCGGCCGGTCCGAAGACCGGGCACGAGAACCTAAGGAGTTCCGGAACATGGCCAAGCGACGGGAACCCACGATCGAACAGCTCTGGCGGCGATACCTCAAGACCCGCAGCGTCAAGCTGCGCAATCAAATCGTGGTGCATTACACGCACCTGGTGCAGACGCACGCGGCGAGGCTGTCCCGCAAGCTGCCCGCCCAGGTCTCCTATGACGAGATTTGCAGCGCGGCGTTCGACGGGTTGATCGAGGCTGTCGAGGCCTACGACCCGAACCGCAAGGCCAAGTTCGAGACCTTCTGCCAGCAGCGGATCGCGGGGGCGGTGATGGACTGGCTGCGAAGCCTGGACCACCAGAGCCGCACCGTGCGGACGTTCGAGAAGCAGCGGATGCTCGCCCGCGAGGCGCTGGGGGCGGACATGGAGTACACGCCGTCGCAGGCGGAACTGGCCCGGCGGATGTCCATGAGCCTCGACCGGTTCGACTATCTCTCTCGACTGTCCCAACTGGGCAAGGAGGTCCACCTCAGCGCGATGGAAGCGGGCGGCGAACGCGACACCCAGGGGACGTCCCACACCTGGGACATCCGCGACCCCAAGAGCGAAGATCCGGCGGTCAAGGTCTCCCGCGAACTCCTGGCCGAACACATCGCCAAAGGTCTTGCGCGGGAAGAACGGCTGGTCCTGACGCTGTACTACTACGAG
>CAZNQN010000129.1:4524-7061 GCA_964574925.1 uncultured Phycisphaeraceae bacterium
TCCCGGGTCAGCCAGATCCACAAGGAAATCCTGACCCGCCTGCGGCAGCGATTCGCAGGCAGCCATGCGGAAGAACTGGTGGCGTAAGCGGGTCGTACGATCGGTATCCTCCTTCGCAGCGCTTGCCTTTTCCGGCTCCCGGTCGGAAGATGCACGGGCCGGGGTCCAAGTACGGGGGATGATGCCATGCTGGTTCGACGACCCGTCGTGGCCGGTCATTTCTATCCGTCCGGCGAACAGGCCTGCCGCCTAGAGGCCCAACGTCTTCTGGAAGCGAACGATATCGATCCGTCGAAGGACGCAAGGCTGGCGGGACGAACGCTCGTCGGCGGTCTCGTTCCTCATGCGGGATGGACGTGCAGCGGGGCGACGGCGGCGAAGGTGCTGACGGCGCTGAAACACGGCACCGACGCGCCGGAGGTGATCGTTCTGTTCGGCGGCGTCCACCGTTATCGCGGGCGGCAGGCGGCCGTCTTCGGACGCGGAGAATGGGAAACGCCCATCGGATCGATCCCCGTCGATTCGCGTCTGGCGGAGCGCGTCATCGGGCACACCAACCTGATCGTGGACGATCCGTTCGCGCACGAGGAGGAACACTCGCTGGAGGTCCAGACGCCGTTCCTGAAACATCTGTTCCCGGAGTCGAAGATCCTGCCGATCATGGTTCCCATCGAGCCGCGGGCGGCGGAAGTCGGCCAGGCTGTCGCGCGTACGTTGCAATCCTATCGATATCGCGCGGTGATCGTGGGCACGACGGACCTGACGCATTACGGACCGGCCTACGGGTTCGTCCCGGCCGGCGTGGGGCGCAAGGGCAACGAGTGGGCCAAGCGAGAAAACGACGTCCGCTTCATCGAGTTGCTGTGCCGGATGGAGACGGATCGCCTGGTGGCGGAGGCGGCGGAACACAGAAATGCGTGCAACGCCGGGGCGGCGGCGGCGACCGTCGCGGCGGTGAAGTCGCTGGGGGCCACCGAGGGCGTGTTGCTGGAACACACCACCAGCGCGGAGGTGCTCGCCGACCGCGTGCCCGGTGAACAGACCGATTCGGTCGGATATGCGGGGATCGTCTACGTCCGCAACCACTGAGCCCCCTCCCCAAGCTCAACCGTCCGCACCGTCTCGTCGTGCCGCCCGCTTACTCCCCGTTCGTCTCGTGCAATCTCCCGGAACGGCTGCCGCCAGCACCACCTCCGGCAGGATCCGGGCCGCCATCCGCCGCCGTCCGCATGACGGAAGACATCGCAACGCCCGCTCGACCCCGCGCAGGCAGGCGAGCGGCACCTCGAGCGGGCGTCCCTTCACGAACCGGTATCCGCGCATCCGCCCGTATCCCAAATGCATCAGCAACCGCATCAGCTCTCCATACGTCCACTCTTTCAGGTGGAACCCTTCCGGCTGATCGCAGAAATAGCGCGACACGTCGTGCGGTCCGCACAGCGCGTGCGGCGTGCGCAGTACGTACACCCCGCCGGGGCGGAGAAGGCGGCGGATCGTCTCGAAGTGCAGCCGAACGTCTTCGGGGTGCAGATGTTCGATCAACTGATCGCTGAAGGCCACGTCCACCGAGCCGTCCGCCAGCGGCGGATCGTATCCGTCGTAGACGATCATCTCGAAGTTGGCCGGTTGCGGTGCCCGCGGATCGCGCTGATCGCAGATGTCGATCCCGTACACGCAGGCGACGTCCGGACAGAGACTGTACGCAAACAGACCGTCGCCGCAGCCGAACTCGGCCACCGTGGACGACGGCGTCAGGAACGGCTCCACCATCCGCCGCTTGATCCGGTTCATCTCGGCCGTGCGGACGACATCGGCCCGCCGAGCCAGACGCGGATGATCCGGCACGCGGGCGAACAGCTCGTCGTAGAGCACCCCGTACAATCGCGCCCGCTCCGCCCGGTCCGCGTTCTTCAGCTGCTTGGCCAGCGCTCGCTCCACGCGGAAGTGACGTTCCACCTGCTCATACGTCCGATCCGAAGGAAGAGGAATCTTCGTTCGCATGACTCGTTTCGCCGTCGATGCCGCCGCCGTCCGTTGCGGATCCGTCCGATGTGTTATCGGGCGGATCGTCCCCATCCTTTCCTTCGGGTGCTCTCGCTCGTCACGCCCCCGCTTTTGCAAGTCGGGCACGGGTTTTCCCCGCCTCAGGAAGGGAAAAACCGCGTAGCGCGTCCGAGGTTTGCTCCCCGGCCTGAGGGAACCGAACTGTCAGCCCGTCCTCGCCAGCCGTCGCAGACGCAGCGAATTGAGCACGACGCTGATGGAGGAGACCATCATGGCGGCAGCCGCGTAACCGGGCGGGACTCGCCCCATCGCGGCGAGCGGAATCGCAACCGCATTGTAGAAGAACGCCCAGAACAGGTTCTGCTTGATGATGCGGACGCTGCGACGGGCGACGTCGATGGTGGTGGCCAGCCGCCCGAGGTCGTCGTGCACGATGGTGACGTCGGCTGAACCGGTGGCGACGTCGGTGGCGGATCCGAGGGTGATGCCGACGTCGGCCTGGGCCAGCGCCGGGGCGTCGTTGATGCCGTCCC
>CAZNQN010000130.1:0-3352 GCA_964574925.1 uncultured Phycisphaeraceae bacterium
TGTCGGGACCGTCGGTATGGAAGGGGGATCCGTACCGGGGCTTGCGGCGCCCCGTCCCGACGGGGCGGAAGGGGGGATCCGATGCCCACGACTTTGCGCCGGAAGGACTGCCGACGACGGCTGCACAGGCCGATGCACCGCCTGCTTGCGCCGGCGCTTTTCCTGATCGCCGCGTCCGTGGGGCGGGGGGCGGAATTCTCCATCGTTCCCGTCAGCGCCGACGGCCCGCACGTCATCAACGGCAACGAGATCGTTCTGAGCAGCGCCGGACAGCGCGTCCGGCTGGAGATCTTCGTCTCCGGTTGGGATCCGGATCGCGACGGTGTGCCCAAACTGCGGGCGTGGCAGATCGAGATCGACAGCAGCGGGTACGTGGGCGCTGTGGCGGGGACGCTCTCGCCCGCCTTCGTGCCGTGCACGTCGGGCGCGGAGTGCCAGGCCGTCTTCGGCGGCACCTCCGTATGCGATCCCGATCACGACGCCCTGCCCGGACAGAACTGCGAGCCGGGGTTCATCGAGTTCAACCGCTCGGACTACGTCTTTGCGACCATCCCGGACCTGCGGGCGGTGGACGTCTCGTCGCTGGACTATCGGTACGGGGCCACCACGCTGACCGATCCGACCGACATCGATCCGGGCACGCCGCGATACGTAGGCACACTGGTGCTCGATGTTCCGGCCGACGCCGCCGGTACCTTCGAGATCCGATTGATGAATCCCCGTCTGATCGCGGACACCGGCGCGGACATCACGCCGGTGAGCGTGATGCCGGCCCGGATCGCCATCGCGTGCAACGCGGATGCCGAGTGCGACGACGGGAACCTCTGCACCACGGATCGCTGCGTCGGCCGGGTTTGTGCCAACACGCCGAGCTTCGATGAACTCGCCGAGTGCTGCGAACCGGCAAGCGGGCAGATCTGCGGCGTGTCCTCCGCTCCGCCCGGCGACGCCGACGGCGACGGTGCCGTGGACCTGTTCGATTATGGTGTCCTCCAGCGATGTTTCGGGTCGGCGCCTCTTCCGCCTGCGTGTGCCGTCTTCGATACCGCCTGCGATTGCCACATCGACCTTGACGATCTGCCGGGCTTTCTCTCCGCCCGGACGGGACCGGCCGGTCCGTAGACCAGGGGCTGTTACCGCTTCAACAACCAGTGCAGTTCAGGCAGCCGAAGCACGGAAGCCACGACTCCGTAGATCCCCATGCCCGCCGCCACCAGAATCGCCAGTTGCAGACCCGTCGGCGGCGGCTCGCGGAAGCCGTGTTCCAGCCATGCCCGCAGCGCGTACACCGCCCCGCCCATCACCACGGTGGCCGACACGAGGAGCACGATCGGGCGGCGCAGCGGTCGAACGTCGAGTTTCGGTAAGCGGCGGCGAAGCGTGCGGGCAAGGAGGAGGATTTGCAGGAACGCGCACGCCGAGGTGGACAGCGCCAGTCCGCGTTCCTCCATCACCTGTACAAGCAGCAGGTTGAGCGTGACGTTGACCAGCACCATGCGGGCCGCGACTCGCGCCGGCGTCGTGCTGTCTTCGACGGCGTAGAACGCCCGCACAAGGATGTGTTGCAGGAAATAGGCGGCCATCCCCACGCCGTACCAGCGCAGCACGCCCGCCACCCGTGCCGTCTGTGCCGCGTCGAACGCCCCCCGCTGGTAGAGCGTTGCCACCAGCGGCTGCGCCACCAGGATCAGCCCCGCCGAAGCGGGCAGCGCGATGAACAGGCTCAAGCGCACGGCCCGTTGCAACGTCTCGTTGAGCGCATGTTCCTCCCGCCGCGCGGCATGACGGGAAAGATCGGGAAAGACGGCCGTCGCCAGCGCGATCCCGAACACGCCGAGGGGAAGCTGATAGAGATACTGGGCGAACCCCAGCACCGCCGGTCCGATGCGCTCGCCGCGGACCTGCACGAACCCGTAGGCGATCAGGTAGTCCAGCAGGGAATTGATCTGGACGGCGGAGAGTCCCAAGACCATCGGCCCCATCATGGTGAGCACGTCCCGCACCGGCCCGCTCAGTCGAAGGGTACGAACGAGCGGAGCGACCCCGGCCCGTTTCGCCGCCGTCCACACGGCCGCCAGTTGCAGCACCCCCGCCGCCAGCACCCCGGCGCAGATCGCCGCCATCAGGCGTTCGTCCCGCCAGCCCGCGCCGCCCGCGACCAACGCGCTGACGATGATGGAAACATTGAGAAGGATCGGACAGGCAGCCGGGGTGCCGAACCGCCCGCGAACCTGCAAAGCGCCGCCGAGGAGGGCGACGCAACAGATCAGCGGCATGTAGGGCAGCAGGACCGCTGCGTAACGCAGCGCCGCATCGTCCGCCATCGAGCGCCAGAGGAGGATCCCGATTTCGAGAACCGCGACGATGCCCGCCAGCACCAGCGCCACCCAGGCGAACACCGTGCCCACGAAGCGGCGAGCGGCGGGCGTCCCGTCGCGCTCCACGACCCGCGTCAGGACGGGGATCAAGGCCGCGGACAGGGCGCCTTCTCCGAACAGCCGCCGGGCCAGGTTCGGCAGCATAAAGGCGATGCGAAAGGCGGAGAGCACCCCGCTGGCGCCGAAGAAGTAGCCGAAGACGGCCTCCCGCGCCAGACCGAGCACGCGCGAAGTCAGCGTGAGGGCGGAAATGAGCCGGGTGGAAGACACGAAGCGGGCGGGCGCGCTCATGCGTGCAGGCTAGAAAGCGGGGGCGGCTCGGGCAAGACGTCCGCCTCGGGGACACCACGAAATCGTCTCTTCCGCTTGACAAACAGGCGCCGTCCCGTAGGAATCTCGTTTGATGGCGTGGTGATTTCGCAAAGACCAGCATAGGGAGACCGAGCGATGGCCCATGTGGTGGCTGAGCCCTGTATCAACTGCAAGTACACGGATTGCGTCGCAGTCTGCCCGGTGGACTGCTTTCACGAAGGCGTCAACTTCCTGGCGATCGATCCGGAGACGTGCATCGACTGCGCGCTGTGTCCCCCGGAGTGCCCGACCAAGGCCATCTTCTCCGAGGACGAGCTTCCCGATAAGTGGCGGGACTTCATCGAGATCAACAAACGGTACGCGCCGGAGTGGCCCGTGATCGATTCGCAGAAGGAACCGCTTCCCGGCGCCGATGAAGCCGCCAAGATCGAGGACAAGCGCGATCAGCTCGACCCCCGTCCCTTCGAGGGCTGAGCCGACACCGACCGACCGCGCCGGCAGGCGCTTCCGGACCTTCGGGCTATGGGAGCCGCTGCGGGCCGGGGGGAACATCTTGACGCCCGTGGCGCGGATCGCTATCAATAGGTGCCTTCCGGAACCGCCGATGGAGGAAGGTTTCGGCGCCCGATGGGGCCGTAGCTCAATTGGTTAGAGTACCGGAC
>CAZNQN010000130.1:3362-7055 GCA_964574925.1 uncultured Phycisphaeraceae bacterium
GTTTCACGCCTTCACGCCGTGCGGAGACGGTGTGTTTCCCGCCCCCGCCCCTGCTGAGCGTGCTGATTCCCGGTTCTTCCCGTGCGGGCAATATTCCCCGATCGGGGAGGGGAAGCGGACGGATTCCCCACCGTTCGCGTGTGGCTCCAGGCTGTTCCAGGACGTTTTCGTTTTTTCGTAACTCTTTTGTTGTCAATGACTTACATGAAACCCGGCAACCCGCCGTGCGGGCTTTCGAGTTCACGGCACGGTGGTTGCCCTGTTTCCTTCCGTGATGCGAGACCACGACCTTCACGCATCCGAACGCCACAACCGACTCTAGGGAAACCTATGGGGGGGACGGCAGGGGGCTCCCGACCGACGTGGAGTGAAATTCCTCTGCTGGCGACCCGCCGAAACCAGGTCGGTCACGCTTTGGGGGAGATGGGCGTGACCGGGCCGACGGGTTCGGCGGGTCGCCGTGTTTATGGGCCTCGATTCCCCCTCCCCGCAGCGGGATTGAAGGGGACTCGGGCTCCCGGCCGAAGTAAGAAACAAACGGTCCTCCTCAGGTAAACCCCCCAACCCGGTACCGGGATCCGAAGGGAGTGGAACGTTCCCCATGCACAGTGACGCCGATGCATCCTCGTTCGTCTCGTCAAGCGGCCCGGACACCGTGCGGCGGATTCCGCCCGCGGCGAACCCCCCCGCATCGGCGGAGGTCGATCCGACCGCCCTGGAACGGCGGCTGGCGGCCATCCAGGCCCGCTTCGACGATCTTCAGGCGCAGGTCCGCCAGGCGCAGCAACTGGCGAATCTGGGCACGGCCGCCGCGATGCTCGCCCATGAGGTGAACAATCTTCTCACGCCGGTTCTGTCCTATGCCCAGGCGGGCCTGGAGAGCCACGATCCGGCGCTGTGGGAGAAAGCGCTGCAAACGACGGTCAAGCACGTGCAGATGCTGGTCAACATGGCCCAGCGGATCCTCAAGATCAGCGCCGCTCGCACGACCTCGCCGGAAACGGTCGGACTTGGCCACGTCGTCCACGAGGCGATCCTCAGTCTGGGGCGCGATCTCGGCAAGGACGACATCCGCCTGATCGTGGAGGTGGAGGAGTCGATCCAGGTCTACGTGGATCCGATTCAGCTCCAGCAGGTGTTGTTCAATCTCCTGCTGAACGCTCGGGAGGCCATGACGCCCGGCGGCGGGAAACTGCGGATCGAGGCCTGCCGTCGAGAGGGGAAGGCGGAACTGCGATTGACGAACTCGGGACGGCCGATTCCGCCGGAGCTGCTTCCCCACATCTTCGACCCTCTTCAAACGACGCAAAGCACGGGCAAGGAGGGACAGGCCCGCTGCCGGGGGCTGGGGTTGGCGCTGTGCCGCGACCTGATCGAATCCAACGGCGGGTCGATCGAGGTGAGCAGCTCCCGCGAGCGCGGCACGACGTTCACGCTCCGCCTTCCTCTTCCGCCCGACGAGGTCGGTTCCCAGCGGACACGCCGTCGGTAGCACAACCCCCGTTTCATGTTCCGAGCCGCGGGCTTGAAGCCGGCGCGACGCGACGTCGCCCATGGAATATCGGAGAGGGACGCGAAAAACGGACTCGCGACTATGGGCCATGCATCGCCGGTCCCGGATGGCAACGGTCAGCGGATGGACGGGACCGCAGGTCGCGGCGGGGACGTCCGGGATCCGCCACGGTTTGCGCGCACGGACCGACTGCGCGCCGCGGCGGGCGAAGGGGACGCGGTGCAGCCGGGGGGATTACTGCTGACCGGTGGTCAGGCTGGAGCTTCCGCTGGTGTCGTCGGTCTGGAGGCTCTGGAAAAAGGCGGTGATCAGCGCGCTGGAAAGGCTCTGGCTGGTCTGCTCCAGCCCGCTCAGCAGCGTGGAGCGTACTTCCGGATCACATCCGCTGAGCTGGAAAAGGACGCCGCCGAGGGCGACGGCCGCCAGTGTCTTCTGCATCCGTTGCGAAAACGTCCGTCCTGTCATGTCGCCTGCTCCTGTCGGAAGCGTGGATCCGGGGGTCGTTCGAACCGCGGTCTCGCGGCCCCTGTCACCTTCCGCACGGGGGTTTGTCGTTTCCTCCGCCTCGATGATTCTATTTTATCGGTTCTTTGTACCCATCGGCGTGATTTTCGATGCGGTTTAGCGGATCCGGAAGGCCCGGCCGGTCAGAGGCCCGTTTTCAGCGGTGGGGGATGGAGGCGGCGGCCGTCGGCCCCCGCAACGTGCGGATCAGCCCCGCCAGCGAAAACCCCGGTCCGGGACAGCGGGTGTGTGGGTTGACCGCGCGGTGGGTGGTGATCCGGCTGTAGGGGATGTTGCATTCGGTGGTCAGGAAACGGATCAGCCTGCGGAGCGAGGCCATCTGCCGCGGGGTGGGCGATCCGCGGGTGAAATCGCCGACCAGGCAGATGCCGATGCCGTGGTCGTTGAAATAGTTGTCGGGCGTTTTGCAGTGGGCACCGTGTTTCTGCTTCCGCCATCGGGGCCCGACCTCCACATATCCGTCCGGGGTGTCGGTGCCGTTGCCGATCACGAAATGATAGCCGAGTTCGTCCCATCCGTTGTGCAGGCGGTGGTAGGCGTCAAAGCGTTTCGCGCCGCCGCGATCGGTGGCGCTGTGGTGGATGACGATGGTGGTCCATCGCCGGCTGATGCGTCCGCCGGGGGGATACCACGCCGCCGGCCAGTGTTCGCGGGGCGGACGGGCGCGACGCGTCGGTGGAGGAGCGGTCGGTTTCGTCGGCGTGGTCTTGGTCGGCGGGCGCGTCGGTCGGTTGAGGGTATAGACGGGGTAGGGTTCCGGCTGGTAGCCCGCGCCGCCGCCGGCGCAGCCTGCCAGCACACCCAGCCCCCAGGAGAGTGCCAGAACCCGTTTCCCCAAGGCGTATCGCTTTCGTTTCGTGGTTCGTGAATTCCGCGCTCGCGCCATCCCGCGCCTCTGGCGTGTTATCGGTTACGATCCACCGTTTCGTCAAGGGAAAGTCGATCGACGGTGCAACGTCGGGCGTCCGGCTCGCGCGGGTGCGGGAGGCGTTCCAAGAGGATTAAACCTTGCGGCCGTGACACACGATAGGACAGGAAAGAGCCGAACGATCGCAACACGCATCGAATCGGTTCGAAATCGTACGAACGGACGGATCATCATGCAGAACCGTTGCCCCCGATCGTCATTCCGCCTGCACCGCACACTGCGCTGGGGGGACCTGACGGCGGCGGAGCTGGCCCGTTTCCGCTGTCTGGTGCGGCAGCTTCCGGATGTGCGGGTGGAGAAGATCGTGGCCGTCCGCCGCGCTCTGCGTGAACACCGCTACGACACGCCCGAAGCCCTGGACCGCACGGTTCGTCACCTTCGCGCCGCCCTGCGGATCGGCTGACACCCGTCGCGCGGACGGGTGCTCGCCGAGGCGTTCTGGAACTCCGCCGAACTCCGTTTCCTTTCCGACCGGCCGCGGCCAAAAGCCGGTGATACGACGGGCATCTGGGCGGGGAGGGATCCGGAAGAATCGATGCTCAGTCCGGCTGCCCGTTTCGGTCCAGGCTCAGGCATCGCCGTATCCGGGCGAGCACGGCCTCCCTGCCCAGCAGGGCGAGCGTCAGGCCGATGGACGGACTGACGGTCGATCCGCTGACCGCGACGCGCAGTGGCTGGGCCACGCTTCCCATGCCGACGCCCTTCTCCTCGCAGACGGACTCGATGA
>CAZNQN010000131.1:0-6929 GCA_964574925.1 uncultured Phycisphaeraceae bacterium
GGCGAAAGGGCGGCATACCGCACCGCCTCCGCCAGCCGCGGCGGAACCCCCTCCGGCGGAGTGAGGAAACGATCCAGGCGGGCATCGAACTCGGCCGCGAACGCCTTGAGCCGGTCGGTCAGCGTCTCGAGCTGTCCCGTACGCTCGTCCGTCACGAAACGGTGCGCATCCATCGGCCCCGTCGGCATCGGGCGGGGCGATCAGATCTTCGGAGAGACATAGTTCACCAGACTGTCGGCGATGTCCCGCAGGACCGCCAGCGGCGGCTGGTCCGCGTTGACCCGGCCGATCAGTTTCTTCGGATAGGCGTCCAGCACCGGACGCGTCTCCCGTTCATACACCTCGATGCGGTGTTCGATCACCGAGCGGTCTGCGTCGTCGGGGCGGTTGGATTTCTTGGCCCGTCCGACGAGCCGTGCGATCAGCGCATCGCGATCTTCCATCACCAGATGGACGATGCGTTTGACGGTCACGAACGGTTTCAGCAGCTCGACCTGCGCGAGCGTCCGCGGAATGCCGTCGAGGATCAACGTATGATAGTCCGGGTCGATCTCGCCCGCCTCGACCCGCTCGCTCAGATGGTGGCGGAACACCCGCACCGTCAGTTCATCGGGCACGAGTTTCCCCTGCGTCGAGTAGGAAAGAAACTCCTTGCCGATGTCGGACGCCTTGTCGAGGGCGCGGAAGATGTCCCCCATGGCCAGGTGCACGAGGTTGGGCATCTGTCCCAGCACCACGCCCTGGGTGCCCTTGCCCGAACCGGGTCCTCCGAACATCAAGACGGCCTGGTATCCGTTCGCTTTTCCCACCGGTCTTCTCCTTTCCTCGCCGCCGACGCGCCGCGCGGGTCAGGGATTCCGCCGACGGCGGCGCTGAAGGTACGCCTTCCGCAGCCGCTTGTCGTGGATCGTCATCGTAGTCTCGCGGAGGAGTTTCTCAAAGCGATCCTTCATGGCCGGTTCCATCCGCCGCTCCCGCAACGACTCCTCCACCGCCCGCCGCACCGATTCGAACGGACGCGGATCAGGCGGGATCACTTCCACCAGTCGGATCAGGTGATACCACGATCCGATACGCACGACGGGCGAGACCTCGCCGGGCGACAGAGCGGACGCCGCCTCCCGGAACAGGGCGGGAATGCGGGGATCCTCCGGCGAAAACGGCAGCAACAGCCCGCCCTCCGAAGCGCTGGCGAGATTGGCGCTGTACCGCCGCGCCAGGTCGGCGAAATCCTCCCCGGAACGCAACCGCTCCTGCACCCGCGCCGCCTCCCCCGGCGTGGGCAACTGGATGTGGCGGACGCGCAGCCGGCGACCGTACAGACGGCGGTACTCCTGCCTCAGGTCAGACTCGGTCAGAACAAGGTTCGCCCCCACCAGCTTGCGCAGATAGGCGTTGCGACGGGTAATCAGATCCAGTTCCTCCCGCGACATCCGCCGCTGCGCCAGGACCGTCTCCAGCAATCGCTCCGCCGACGCCGCATCGAAACGGTCGGGCGTCAGCATGTACAGCGGATCGGCCAGCCGCCGCAACAACAGACGCCGCTCCCGCCGGAGGTCCGATTGCGTGAGGGTGATCCCTTGCCTCTCGGCTTCCGCCGCCACCGCCTCGTACCCGATCAGCGTCTCCAGCACCTCCGCCCCCCGCGAGGCGATCAGCAGCTCCACGAGACGCTCGCGCGGAACGGGCCGGCCCGCCACCGTCGCCACGATCGAATCCCGATCCGCAGCAATCCCCGGACTCGTGGCGGTCGTGGCCTCCGCAAGGTGGGGATGCGCCGCGCTCGTACCGGCGCCGGCGCTCGACGGCTCCATCTCGTCCGAACGAACAGAAGATTCCGCTCCCTCACCTGTCTGCGTGCGGGCACGCCTGCCTGTGCGTGGCACGCAGACAGGCACAGGCAGGCGGTCGCGGCTCTGTTCATCCTCCCGCGCGGAAGACGGGGATTGCGTCTCCCAGGCTTCGGACACGGACGGAACGGACGGTTCCGGCTGCGCGCGACAACCGGCGAGGGCGACGAGTACCGCCGCCATCCATGCACGTCCCGCGACGTGTCGTCCATCTCCGCTCCGCGAGTTGCGCCCCGAGATGCACACGGAGAACGGAATCGTCGCGCGGGCGAAGGTCCACTGTTCGGAACACAAACGCGAACCGCGATCAGGCGGGAAACGACACTGAACGTTTCGTTTCCGTCCCGACCTGTTCCTCGACCTCCGCGCTGTGTCGTCCATGGGAAACCCGACCGCACGGTAGTCGTCCCGGGCGCGGCGGTCAATCGACCGCGGGCGTCCGACCCGGCCAACGCCCGGACTGCGGCCAGCGGGCTCCCCGTTCGCACCCCGAACAAAGAAGCGGACGTTTCCGGCGCGGCGACCGAACCGCTCCTTCCGCACGCCCGACTACGGCGCCAGGGTGCTGGGGCAGGTGCCGCCGATCTGGGTGTCGAGCCACACGTCGTAGTTGCCGCCGCCGTTGAGCAGGTCGATCAGGCGCAGGATGTCCGCCGCCCCGCACGCCCCGCTGCGATCCGTGTCGCAGCGCAACAGCGCGCACGTCCCGTTGGTCACGCAGTCGACCAGGATCGGCACATCCGCCGCCTCGGTCGTGCCGTTGTCGTCCACGTCGCCGGGCAGCGATCCGATGCACGCCCGTTCCGGCTGGCCGATCACGTTGATGCACGTCCACTGCCCGGCCGGGATCGGACTGGAGAGGGTCAGCGTCGCCCGCGTTCCGCTGGGCGCGACGGCGATGACCGAGGGGACGGTGACGCCGGTCCCGCCGGGCACCACCGTCACCACGAAGTCCGACGCTTGCAGCGGCGAGGGATCGCCCGTGAAGTCGAGGCTGATGGAATCGATGCCCTCCGGCGTTCCATCCGGCGCGGACGGCTCCCGCCCGTCGGTGGAGCAGTTCATCGAGGCGGGCACCGTGGCCGAGATGGTCAACACCTCGCACGCCACCGTCAGGCACGTGGAGTCGACGCCCTGGAACGTGCCGCCCTGCGCTTCGCAATCCGCCTGCGTCAGCAGCTCGCACGTCGCCCCCGTACAGCACGCCCCCAGACCGGCGCACGGGTCGCCCACGCAGAGCCGTCCGGGAAAATGCGTTCCATTCTTCTGCACGCACTCCAGAGGGAACAGTCCGTCGGTGCAGCCGATGCCGCCGTTTTGAAGGTCCGGGCTGCAACACGCGCCCAGGGCGCACGTCTCGGTTCCGCATGTGGCGTTGTCCGGATCGAGCAGTCCGCCCGCGTCGAAGCATTCCTGCGGCGTCAGCACGTCACAGGTGTCCGCCGCCAGACAGCAGGCCCGCGGCGTCTGCCCGCAACAGACATCGAGGTTGTCGCAGCGCGATCCGTCGCCGTGATAGTCGCCGCCGAGATCCGCGCAGGCGTCGAAGGTCAGGTGTTGGCAGAAACCGTCATTCTGTCCGCAACCGGGACTGTTGGGCAGATCGGGCAGACAGCAGGCGCCCGTGGGGCACGTGTCGGATCCGCAGGCGGTGCCTTCGCCGCGGAAATGTCCCAGCGTCGCGCACTCGCTCTCCAGCACGACCACGCAGGCGCCGGTGTCGGTGCAGCACGCCCCCGGCTGGGGACACGCCGCCGGCAGTTCACTGCAACGCAGATTGGGCGAATGGACGCCGCCGAACTCGGTACACTCGGCCGCCGTCACGTTATCGGTGCAGACGCCCGTCGGGCGACAGCACGCCCCCAGATCGGCGGGGCAATCGGCGGCGCAATCGGTGCCGCCCTCGATGAACCGTCCGCCGCTCCGCTCGCATGTCCGCGGCGTCACGCTGTCCGTGCAGCTCTGACCCGCCAGACAGCAGCTCCCCAGCCTCAGCCCGTCGCATTCGTTGGGCACGCAGGTGGTCGCGGGGTTCGTGCCCGGAGGAATGATCGTTCCCGCGCACGAGTCGCCCGCGGCCGGGTCGATGAGCATACATCCGCCCCCGGTCGGACAGCACACCGTCCCGCAGGTGATCTCGTCGCAGGCAAGCCCTGCGTGAAACGATCCGCCGCTCGTCTGGCAAAAATCCGCCGTGCCCACCTGACACCCGCCGTCCGGCAGGCAGCAGGCGCCGTTGTTGTCCTGAGCGGACGGACAGCTCAGCGCCGCGTTGGGCGGGCACCGCGATGCGTCCCCCAGGTAGGTCGTATTCATCAGAACGGCGCTGTCGGTGCATTCGGCCCGCGTGGTGGCGATGAAGCAGAGCGGATCGCCCGTGGTCGCCAGGGTGGCGCAGCAGGCCCCGCCACACTCCAAATCCGGCGGCAGATCGGCGCACGTCGTGCCGTCGCCGCGATACGCCCGGAAGCCGCCCAGACTCAGACACGTCGATTCCGGCAGGTCCACGCAGCCCACGTCGGTGATGCAGCACGCCCCCACACAGGGGTTGGGGAAGCAACTCGTCCCGTCGCCGTGATAGGTTCCGCCGCCGGCGAGGCAGTCCGCCTCGCAGACCTCGCTGCACGTGCCGTTCGGCTGGCAGCAGGCGCCCACCACCGGCTCGCACAACCCTGCCGGTCCGCACGCAATGTTCGCCCCCGCCCAGGTGCCCTGGATCGCCTCGCACGCCTCGGGCGCATGATCGGGCAGACACCCGCCGCAGGGATCGCAGCAGGCGCCGAAGCGACACCGACCCGAGAAACAACTCGTCCGCTCCCCGTGGAAGAAACCGCCCGGTTCGTTGCAGTCGGCCGGCAACGTCTCCACGCATCCCCCGCTGTCCGCCAGGGACGGCTTGCAGCAGGCGCCCGGCACCGGCGTGAAACACAGCTCGAAGGAATAGACCCCGAAATCGCCCGGCACGGCCACGTTGGTCAACTGGTCCTCCAGCGGGACGGAGGTGTTGATGGCCGCCAGCCCCAGCACCTGTCCGTGAAGAAAGGGGCGCGGGTAGACGAGCGTGTCGCGACCGAACCCCACCGAGCGGTTGAACCCGTCCGTCTGCGTCCACTGCACGCCGATCAGGTAATCGAACCCCGTCTCCAGCGGCAGATCGAGCAGGATGTCCTGCGTGGGATAGAGACGGACGATGCCGTCCCCCGTCTCCGTCACCACCAGGTCCGGCATGACGCGCTCGAAGACGCCCGTCGGATCGTTGCTGCGCATCCGGTGGATGGAGAAACGGAGCGTCACCGTGCCCACGAACTGGAGTTGCATCTTGATCTGCCGCAGGACGGTGTTGTCCTGCTCGATGCGATAGACGTTGCCGCGGAACAGGTCGGTGCCCGCGAAGGGACTGTCGAACGAGCCGATGGAAAGGCAGCTCAGGTTGGCGGCCGTACCGGCAAGAATGCCTTCGCCCGTCGCCGCGTCGTCCAACGGCACGGAAACCGTCGCTTTCGCCAGGTGGGCGTCGGGGTCGCCCGTCCGAGTGGTTTCGCCGCGGCCCGGCGCGGCGAGACCCGCCCCGGCCGTCAACAGGATCATCCACGCAGCCACGCCACAGGTGCGCATCGTGCCATCGCTCCTTCCCATGCAGATTGTCCGATCGGAGGAGACCCCTTCCCTCAGACGTTACGCGGCAGGGTACAATGCGGGTACGCGGGCGGCCCGACCGTCAGCGCCGCCTCACCCCTCCAGGTTGCTCAGACGATTATATCCCCTCGCTTCGCCGGATACCAACGCCGGCCCACGATCCGATCACGCCGTATCCCCCCTGATTTACCGGACGCAGGACGACAAGGCGCTCAGTCGTTCTGCACGTCCAGGTAGGGCACCACCACCCGCTCGCCGAGACGCATCACCCCCGGTTCGCCCAGAAACGCCGGCAACCGGTCGATCGTCTCCTGGAAGCGGATCGCCCGCGTGTCGATGTCCCGCTGGCGAAGGAAATCCTGCTTGACGGGATCCGGATCCTCGATGGAGGGATCCTCGGCCCCGCGCAGCACGCCGTAGACGGTGAACACGTCGGACCGCACCGTCACCCAGTCGGCCAGCGCCACCAGCGTCGCCACCGCCTGCACGTAATCTTCGATCGGTTTGCCCTGCGCGTCGGTCAGACCCACCTGCCCGAAGTCCATGCGGAAGTACGAATGCGGGTTGTTGCCGGTCGGGCCGGGTACCGGCAGCACCTCCGGGTGGCGGACGTTGGCCAGCTCGCCGACCGTCAGGAATCCCGTGCCCCGGCGGAACATCGCCCCGTTTCTCCAGGCGCGACCGTTGTTGTCGGCGTAGTCTCCCGTGTCGCCCAGGGCCGTGATCCGCCGTTGTTCCCGATACGCCACGATCGCCTGCGCCCGTTCCGGCCCGAGGATTTCCGCCTCCGTGTCGGGAACGAAGATCTCGTTGGGGTTGGGATTGAGGACGTCGGCGGCGGCGGAATCCACCAGCCCCGCCCCCCAGCGCACCTTCGCCCGGAACGGCGCGGGAATCCGCTCCATCGGAACGAACGGCAGTCCCGACAGGACCGTCCACGGGGCCGCGTTGAGATTGATCCGCCCGTGGACGCGCAGCCCGTCCATGTCCACCCGCGGCCGCGAATCCGGCTTCCCGGGAATGAACCCCGGATCGTTCGTGGGGTTGTCATAGGGCCCGGGACCGTTGAGCGGCAGCGCCGTGAAATAGTCGAACACCAGTTGTCCCCAGGGGAGCGTGCTCAGCCGTCCGGGCTTGTCGGGGTCCGAATCGGACGGGTCTGCATGATGGACGAAGAGCCGCCGCTGGGTCGGATCCGCCGGATCGATCTCGCCCACGTCGAAGACCGGCATCCGCCCGTTGTCGATCTGCGTCTGTTCGCGCACGAGGAAGTTGCTCCCCGTGTTGGGATTGAACACGGGCGTCGTGTCAACCAGCCAGGTGTTGAAGGCCAGATCCGGCGTGATGGAATAATCGTCCAGCGACCGGTTGGCGTGGCGGAGCAGCAGCAGGAGCGAGCCGGTGGTGGGAAACGCCGCGCGGTAGCTGCCCGCATCGGCTGTG
>CAZNQN010000132.1:0-3910 GCA_964574925.1 uncultured Phycisphaeraceae bacterium
GCGGGTGGGGATGATGGCCGCGTGCCTGACGGCCGTGGATCCGTTTCTGGTTTTTTTCTCCTCCCTGCTGCTGACGGAGACGCTGTACGTGACGCTGCTGACGGCCGTGTGGTGGGGGCTGATGCTGATGCTGCGTCGCCCGCAACGGGCGGTGCGAATCGCCTGGGGGGTGGGAATCGCGGCCGCTGTGACCGTCTACACGCGCGAATCGGGACTGGTGCTGATCCTGGCCGGGACGGCGTTTCTGATACTGGCATCGCGGTTCCATCGCCGCATCGTTGCCGGGGCGGTCCTGATCGTGCTCATTGTCGTCCTCTCGCTGGTGCCCTGGGCGTGGCGGAATGCCCGCGTGGTGGGGGAACCGGTATGGCTGACCACGCGGGCAGGGATATCGCTGTACGACGGCGTCCGCCCCGATGCGGACGGCTCGAGCGATCTCGGCGCGATCAAGCAGATGCCGGCGGTTCGGGGATTGTCGGAAACGGAATGGAACCGATATTTCCTGCGGGCCTCGCTGGACCTCCTGCGGAAGGACCCCGGACGGATCGTGCGGTTGATCCCGGTCAAGCTTGCCCGGACGTGGAACGTGGTTCCCAACGTGGCGGGGTATCGATCCGTGTCGATGATGCTGCTCTCGGCTGTGTGGACAGTTCCGATGTTTGGTCTGTCTCTGATCGGTGTGGTATGGTGTGGCCTGCGAAAACGAAACGGGGCACGGACCGTGTTCTTCCTTGGATTTCCCGCTTTGATCATCAGCCTGCTGCACTGCGTGTTCGTGGGCAGCGTGCGGTATCGCCTGGGCGCGATGCCGATGCTGAGCGTGTTGGCGGCGGTCGCCGCCCTGCGTCTGTACGACCGGTTCGTCTCATCGGGCGTCACGGCACGGGAGGCCGACCTTGAGTGATCGAGCTCCGCAAACAACGGGTGCCCGGCGGCGCTTCGCGTGGTGGAAGGCGGCGACGGGGCTCGGCGTGCTTCTGCTTGCGGTCGGATGGTGGGGCGCGTCGCGGCTGACTTCGCCCGATCGCGTCCGGGCGGCTGCGGAACGGTATCTCCAGCAGTTCGTGAGCGGTCCGGTGTCGATCGGGGGCGCGAGGTTTTCCTGGAACGGGACCGTGCGTCTGGACGACGTGAAGATCGCCCCGGTGCCGGTCGAGCCGGCGGCGCCGGCCAAGACACCCGCCGCCCGTTTCGAACGTCCCGTCTTTTCCTGTCGCCGGCTGACGCTTCGCTATGACCGCTGGGCGCTGCTGCGCGGAAAGGTGCGGGTGCTGGCGATCGCCGCCGTCCAGCCGGTCTGCTCCATCGTGCGGGACCGGGCGACGGGGGCGACGAACCTGCGCGGGTTGTTCCGGGCGCCGCCCGTTTCGGACGGAGCGGAGACCTATCCCGCCGTGGAGCTGCGCGAGGCACGCGTCGAGGTCATCTCCCGCGAGGTGCAGGGCGACCGCATCGTGGACACCCTGACGGTCAACGTGCGGGCCATGCCCTCGGAGAAGAAACCGCACGCCTATCACATCGCCTGGCGGGAGCGGCTGGAGGACGGATCGGCCACCGGGCATTCGCTCGTGGACCTGCGCACCGGGCGGTTCGTCAACGAACGGGGCGGTCTGCCGTGGATGTCCATCGAAGCGGTGATGCTCGCGGTCAACGCCCGCTACGACGCCGCCGGCGCATGGTGCGATCTGCTCGGTCTGGGCGGACGGGTGCGGGCGGTGGATTACCATGTGACGGACAGCGGTCCGTCCGGCGGGTTTCGCTCCGCGACCGTGGAGCTGAAAAACGCCACGCTCTCCATCCCCTTCGATGAAGCGGACCGCCGCCTTCCGCCGGGAGAGCGCTATCTGCGCTTCGAGGCGGTCGTCGGAACCGCGCAGTTGAAGCCCGACGGGCTGTATGCGGACTTCCACGGTCGGTTCCACGGCAGTCCGTGCCGCGTTCACGCCGTCTTCCGCGGCGGATCGAACGGGCTGACGACGCTGGACGATGCGGCTGTGGAAGCGGAGGTACGGGTCGAATCGCTCACCCTGCCGCGCCCCGATCCCGATCGTCCGCCTTCGGAACGACGCTTCGTGAACCGCTGGCACCGGCTGGCGAGTCTGTACAACGATTACGATCCGTCCGGGCTGGTGGACATCGAGATCGACGTGACGAAAAAGGCCGGTCCGCAAGAGCCGGTCCGTGTCCGCCGGGCCGTGCTGACCGCGCGGGGGGGGGAAGCTTCCTGCCGATTCTTCCCCTATCGTGCCGAGGTCGTCACCGGGGTCGTGGAATGGACGCCGGACGGGGTGCGGGTGCGGGATCTGATCGCGCGGCACGGAGGGGGAACGATCCGGATCGAGGCCGACATCGACCGGCCGAGTCGCGAAGCGGAAAAACGCATCCATATCGAGGGAACGGAGATTCCCATCGACGACGCGCTGGTCGCGGCGCTGCCGCCGCGTCTGCGGCGGGTGCGGGAATGGGTGGATGCCCGCGGCCGGCTGGACGTGGCGCTCGATCTGCATCAGCCGGAGATCCCCCGCGGGGCGCCGATGCAATGGGAACCGCGGGCGACGCTGACGCTCAGCGGCGTCGAAGAAGCGATGTATGTCGGGTTTCCCTATCCGATCCGGAGGCCGAGAGGAACGGTGCGGACCGACGGGCACCGGTTCGAGCTGATCGGGGTGCAGGGAACGGGTGCCGGGGGGGAAGTCACAGTGGACGGAGAGGTGGTGCTCGGGGATGGTGGCGTCCGTTCCGCCGACGTGCGCGTCTGCGCCGAGCGCGTTTCGCTGGAACCCGAACTCATCCGGGCGCTTCCGCTGACAATCCGGGAAGCGACGGAACGGTTCGCGCCGCAGGGCGTGGTCGATGCCGCGGTCCGTCTGGATCTTCCCCATCGCGGCAGGCCGCTCGATTACGAGGCGGATATTCTCCTTCGCGGCGTGTCGGTGCGGTTCGACGCCGTACCGCTGGAGGTGGGCGATCTGGCGGGGCATCTGCGGATCACGCCCGGCCGGCTGGAAATGGAGAACGTGCGCGGACGGTACGAAGGCGCCCCCGTCACCATCGAGGGCTGGGCCTCGGGCGATGAAGCGCTGGACGTGACCGTTCGCACGGAGAATCTCCCTCTCGATGCCGAGGTGCGGGCGCTGCTGCCGGAGACGGCGCGGAACGTGCTGTCGTCATGGCGGCTGGACGGTCCGATCCGCACCCGCACCCGGGCGACGCGACGACCCGGAGGAAACCTCTCTCTGCGCACGGAGGTCTTCCTGCGCGGCGCCCGGCTTGCGCATCCGAAACTCCCCGCGCCGGTGGAAGGCCTGACGGGTACGGTCGTGCTGGAGGGCGAGACCCTCACAGCGAAGGGGATTTCCGCCCGCTACGGCGGGGCATCGCTTCAACTCGATCTGTCGGCGTCGCTTTCCGCGAGCAAGCCCCGATTGGAAATGAATCTTGCAGCCCGCGAACTGCACCTCGATGAATCCGTTCAGAGGTTGTTGCCGGCAACGATCCGGTCGGCCTGGGAGCGCCTCCGTCCGGACGGGCAGGTCAACGTCCTGGTCGATCATCTCGTGTACGGGCGCGATGAAGAAACCGATCGGCCGGTGTGGAAACTCGTCGGGTACGTGGAGTTGCACGATGTGACGTTGATGGCTTCCCCTGCTTTCGCCCACCTGTGGGGGACGATCCGTGGGGGGGGGAAGCTGCCGGTCGGACACGGGGACGTGTCGCTGGACGGGACGGTCTTTCTGGAACGGATGAGCCTGCTCGATCTGCCCATCGAACGGATCGAGGGCGGTTGGTCCTATGCCCGCACGGCCGAGGGGGCCGGCGCCCTGACGATCCGCGATTTGCAGGGGGGACTCTACGGCGGCAACCTGAGCGGCGAGGCCGAACTCCGCTTCGCGGCCGACGGCGTGGCATA
>CAZNQN010000132.1:3920-6896 GCA_964574925.1 uncultured Phycisphaeraceae bacterium
CGCGCCCTGGTTCGCGCAAACCTCGCGCTCGTCGCCGGATTCATCGGAAAGCGAACACGAACCTTCCGACATGGCGGGGCTTGCGGACGGGCATCTTTACCTGTCGGGGATCCTCGGCGATCCGGCCAGCCGCCGCGGCGGGGGGCGGTTCGAAATCCGGGAAGGGAAGCTTTACAAGCTGCCGTTTTTCCTTGCCATTCTCCAGGTGCTCAGTCTGTCCGTTCCCCAGGAGGACGCCTTCGACCGGGCGTCGGCGAGCTTCTTCATCACCGGCAACCGGGTCCGGCTTCGGGACGTGGTTCTTCGCGGTCCGGCGCTGACACTGGTGGGGCAGGGGCGAATGACGCTGCCCGACCGCGCCATCGACCTGGATCTCGTCAACACCGGTCCGCGGCGATGGTCTCATGTCCCCCTGCTGGCCGAGGTGGTGGAGGGGACATCGAGCCGGCTCGTCGATCTGCACGTGACGGGGCCGATCGACCGCCCGCGGGTGCGGGCCCGTCCGCTGGGCGGCGTGGGGCGGGAACTGAAACGCCTGTTCCGCAAGCGTCCGGAACGCAGTCTCACCAGCAAAGGATCTCGGTGAAGGCGGCGATGGATCCCGGGTTCCGCACGACCGCCCTTCCGAATCGTGATCGTAAGCGCGCCGGCGCGGGAAGCGACCGTTCGTCGCGACCGCCCGTCGTGCGCAGCGTGCTGGCGGGCGCGCTGATGGGGCTGGCGAATCTGGTGCCCGGTGTATCGGGCGGCACGATGATCCTGGTGTGCGGGCTGTACGGGGAGTTCGTGGAAGCGGTGGCCGAGGTGGTGCGCTTTCGCTTCACGCGCCGGCATCTGGTGTTTCTCGTGCTGGTGGGCGGGACGGCGGGGCTGACGATCGGGATGCTGGCGGGGTGGCTGTCCGGGCTGGTGATCTCCCATCGGAGTGCGATGTACGCCCTGTTCATCGGGCTGACGCTGGGCGGTGTGCCGACGTTGCTCAAATCCATCGGGCGGTTCGACACGGGTGTGGCGCTTTCCGTTCTGTTCGGTCTGGGGGGGATGATCCTGCTTGCCGGCGGGAACGGCGGAACGCATCCTGCGCCCGATGCCGCGGCGACCCGTGCGACGGTCCTGGAGGCGGCGTATCTGCGGGATCTGGGGGCGGGGACGCTGGGCATGTCGGCCATGATCCTACCGGGGATATCCGGCGCGTACATGCTGCTGATTCTGGGCCGGTACGAGGTGATCCTGTCCGCCATTGCGGCAGTCAAGGCGTTCGTCTTTTCCGGGGGGGCGGAGGGCGATCTGCGAGCCGCCCTGGGGGTGCTGGTCCCGGTGGCGATCGGCGCGCTGGCGGGGCTGGTGCTGCTGAGCCAGTTGCTCAAATGGTTGCTGCGCACCTATCCCCGTCCCACGCTGGGGACGCTGACGGGGATCGTGCTGGGTTCGGTGGTGGGGATCTGGCCTTTCGACACCCGCCCCGATGTTTCCGCCGCGGCCACGGCGGCTGTGTTGGCCTGCGGCGGTTTTGTCGTTACGTGGCGCCTGTCCCGGTTGAGCGCCTGATTCTGTTTTCTACGGACACGGCGACATGCACGGCGGCGGCGCTCCGCGGAAGGCGTCAATGGCGGAAAGGACATCGACGGTCACATCGATGATTCGATCCGGCAGACAGCTATCGGCGGATTTCAGGTCGATGTTCTCGGTGGTGTTCCACAGGCACTTGCCCACGGCCATGTCGCAATGGAAGAACGGCGCGACCGGGGCGCAATCGATGTCGCTCGTGCAGGGAATCGTATGGGTGGTTCCCCGGAACCCATCCAGGATGTGAACGGCGTCCACGATATCGATCAGGGGTCCGCCGGAGTTGTCGGTGTCCGCCCATGCCCAGAGGGTCCCTTCGACCGGGGGGGAGAGCACCGTGCCGGGAGCGGCGGGGTTGCAGTCGGCCCGAACGGCATACGTGCGATCGGACAGGATGCCCACGTCGCGCACGTGAACGGTGCTCCAGGCGCCGGGCGAGCGATAGAGGGGATTCGGGCCGATCGTTCCGTCCGCCTGCACGTATCCGGAGACGCAGGTCACGTCGGGCGAAACGCCCGTGACGAACAAGGCGACCTGAGGCGCCATCGGATCCGGCGTCACGTTCAGGTAGCGGGGGCCGGCGCCCTCGACGACGGGCGCTGCGCACGGACACGGAGGGCAGTCGCTGTCGAGACAGTCGAGCAGGCCGTCGCAATCGTTGTCGATACCATCATTGCAGAAGGCAGACTCATTCGCGGGCGGCGTGCCGCAGTCGGCCGGACAGTTGCACTGATCCTCGCCCGGTTCACACAACCCGTTGCCGCAAACCGCACACACAGGATCCGAAGAACAGTCCGGATCGGCACAGTCGGTGAGCATATCGCAGTCGTTGTCGATGCCGTCGTTGCACGATCCTGTTTCCAGCGCGGGCGGCGTGCCGCAATCAGCCGGGCAGTTGCATTGATCCTCACCCGTGTCACAGATTCCGTTGCCGCATCCGCCGCAGGCGGGATCACCGGCGCAGTCGGGATCGGCACAGTCGGTGAGGGTATCGCAATCGTTGTCGATGCCGTCGTTGCATACGCCCTCCACCGCGAAGCAGATGGGGTTGAGGCTGTAGGCTTCCACGGGATCCAGCGTGCTGCTGCCACCGCCGTCGATGAAGATGATCTGCTCGATGGAACGGATACCGAGCACGTCGTGGAGATTGTCGAGGTCGAGGTAGATGAGGTTGGCGACGTTGGGGCCGGGACCGACGGCCACCGTGTCGATGTCCTCGCCCTGCAACCCGCCGGTGAAGCTCAGAAAGACGAACTCTCCGACGACGAGGGGCGAGCCGGGCTCGACGCTCTGGACCTCGATGAGCAAGCCGAAATCGTCCGTCGCGCCGGATTCGATCGTGCTGTTGAGGCGGACGTTGGTTTCCAGGATGGCGATTTCGAAATCGCGGCTGGTGACGACGTTGCTCAG
>CAZNQN010000133.1:0-1844 GCA_964574925.1 uncultured Phycisphaeraceae bacterium
TCCTCGACGAGTTCCCGAATCCGGCGGGCGACGAGGAAGGCTTCGCGTTCGGGGTATTCCCACTGGGACGGATCGGCCAGGTAGCCCGTCGTCCGATCGGCGGCGGGTGTCCCATCCTCGTCATCGTCCGTTTCCTCCTCGTCGTCCCCGTCGAGCTTTTTTTCGAGCAGATGGATTTCGACGGGACGGTTTCCGTCGGCGGCGTCGGACCGGCCGGCGATGAGACGGGCGTCCTCATCATACACGACCTCGCCGATCTCCGGCCGCATCCACCGGGCGAACAGCAGGTTGACGGCCTGGAGGATGCGCTCCCGGCTGCGGAAGTTGCGCCGCAGCGTGATCAGACCGTCCGTGCTTCGCAACCGTCGCGTCCGATTCGTGAACAGGGAGGGTTCGGCCAGACGGAAACGATAGATGCTCTGCTTGACGTCGCCGACGACGAACAGGTTGCCCGGGCCGTCCGATTCGTCGTCGCGGCTGACGAGGCGGATGATCGCCTCCTGCAACGGGTTGATGTCCTGGTACTCATCGACAAGGACATGCGCGAACCGCGTGCGCAGGATGCGGGCGATGGCGGAGGGACGGTCGCGATGCGTCTCGTCGCGCAACAGGTCGAACGCGAAACGTTCCTGATCGGCGAAGTCCAGCACGTTCAGACGGCGTTTGCGATCGGCGTACCGCTTTCGAAAGGCTTTGACCAGATCGCAGAGCGTCTCCACATACGGGGCGGTGCGTTTCAGTTGCTTCGAGTATTGGCTCACCGGAAAGCGGGCGAACCGGTCCCGGATCCGCTTTTTGAACAGACCTTCACGAATCCACTTCCATTGTTTCTTGCCCATTTCTCGAAGCGCGAGGTCGGACGCGGTAAGCGCATCATCACTCGGTCCGCCCCGGGCTGCCGGCATCTTGTACGCGGCGATCTTTGCCCGAACGGCATCGAATCGCTGTAAAACCGAAGCATCCGATCCGCGGTCTTCCGCCCGTTCGACGTTCCCGGGCGCATCGACGTCTCCCAGTTCCTCCGACCAGGCGCGAAGGCGGCCGAGATGTTCGTTCAAGGCCTTGGCAATGTGCCCCGTCGCCTTGGGAGTTCGCGCGAATCGACGGGCGAGCGGTTCCAAATACTCGATCTGGCGGCGGAGCTCGCGGGTCAGCTCTTCAATCCAGCGCGTAACGAGCGCTTTGCGATGAGTCTTCACCTGCTCGGTGGCATGGTCCAGCCAGCCGTCGGGATCGGGCTGTGAATCGAGGAAGGCGGCCAGGCGGAGGACGAAATCGGCGATGGGGTCGTCCTCGCCAAGACCGTAGACCTCGACCAGTCGCGTGAACGCCCGCGGATCGACGTCGTCGACGGGGCCGGTCGTCGTCGAGGACCCGGCCTCGTTCGGTCGTGCGCGCTGCTCGGATTTTTCGGCGACGAACGCGGCGGACGGATCGCCCAGCAACGGAGCATCGGGCCGCTCGGCGGCGGCATACAGATCGGCGAACAGTTGGTCGAGCGTCTCCCGCCGCAGCAGGGCGGCCTCGCGCTCATCGAGCACCGACGCCCCGGGATCGACCCCCGCCTCGTTGAAATAGCGCCGGATCAGCCACCAGCAAAAAGCGTGGATGGTGGAGATGCGGGCGGCCTCGACGAGCACCGTCTGGCGGCGAAGGCGTTCATCGTCCGGGCGTTCCTCGAGTCGGTCGCGGACGGCCTGGAGGATCCGCTCGCGCATCTCGGCGGCGGCCGCCTCCGTGAACGTCAGCACCAGCAACCGGTCGGCGTCGCAGCGGACGCCCTCCGGCGCGTCGCAGACGAGGTAGGCGCAGCGCTGCGCGATGACCGTCGTCTTTCCGGAGCC
>CAZNQN010000133.1:1854-6871 GCA_964574925.1 uncultured Phycisphaeraceae bacterium
TCAGGCTCCGATCCGCGGATCGGATGGCCCGTTCCTGTTCCGGCGTGAACGTCAACGTGGACATGGGCGGACATTATAGGTCGTCCGAGGCACCGGAAACAGGATCGGGGAAACGCGGTCGTCAACCGAACCGGTTCCGGAAACATTCATTCGTTTGTTGCGGGATTCATCGTTCTCCGACTCATCGCGCGGGCTTTAAGCCCGCGACTCGGGATGGGTGTGCGGTGGCATCGCGCGGGCGAACGCCTGTCGCTCGGAATCGGGGCGTGATGTTTCAAGACGTCGCGTGCGCATGAAGGTGGCAGGTGCCCGACGATACCGCGAGCGTCGAACAGAGCCGCGACCGTCAGGGAGCGGTCCTTGTCCCTCTCCGAACCGGCGCACGCTCTTCTGCCGGTCCGCGATAACCTGTCACGGACTGAACCCGTTCGCTCTCGTCTGCGTGTTCGCCCGCGCGATGTGACACGCTCTTCCCGCTCACGTCCGGAAATGACGCCGGCCCGGTTACGGGGCGAAACCGCGCGCCGTCGGTCCCCGTTTCGCCGCCTTCATATCGTAGGCTCTGATCTGGAGGGGTGAGAACGCAGTTCGACACGAGACCCGCACCGGTGGAACGACGCCGCCAGGGGGGACGGCGGCCGGTGGGGTGTGGTCCCGGATCGTACGCGGCCGGGACGTCTCCAGCGACCCTCATGTCACGAGGAGGGGACGGGGAAACGGCGACGCGTGTTCGCGGATAGGGAAGAACTGTGGACCTCCTTCATGATGTCCGACTGCGCCGATGGGGCGGCGCGGTCCTGCTGTGCGGATGGGGACTGGCCGGTTGCGGAACCAACGTCTTTCTGCAATCGGAATCGGGCGGGCGACGCCCCACGCTGAACCTCTCGACGCTCGGCACCGGCGACGAGGCCACCCATTTCGAAGCGGATGACGCCCGCAATCAGCGGTTCGACAAGGCCGAACTCGTCCCGCTGGAGCCGAACCCGCTGGTCATCCGCGGGTATCTCGACGACGCGTCCGACGTGGATCTCTACGACCTGGGCCCGGTCCAACCCGGCGACCGCATCGTGGTGGACATCAGCACCGATCCGGAACTGAAGGTGGCGCTCGCATTGTTCGACGAGACGGGCGCGTCGGTGCTGGTCAACGATCATCGCAACGTCTACCTGGGCACGGTGGTGCCGTTCATCGACGTGGTCGTGCAGCGGGCGGCGCAGTCGTGTTTCCTGGCGGTGGCCGATACGCCCGGCTTCCCCGGATCGGGCGAGTACGGCGTACTGGCCTCGCGCACCTATCCCGAGCCGCTTCCCGCGCCCCACCCGGACACCGTGCTGCTGGTGTTCGACGGGGAGCGGGGCGTGCGGATCGGCGGGCGGGCGCCGGTGGACGTGCCCGCCTTCGATGCCGCGAGCATCGACGAAGCCTACGACGGCTGGACCGCCGTCATGGAAGCGGAAGTGGTGGCCCGCGTGCGGGAGGACTTCAACGGGTACGACGTGACGATCCTTTCCACCAGCGAAGGGGCTGCCTATGAACCGGGCATGACGCGGATCTATTTCGGGCAGTACGACCCCGCTCTGCTGGGCGTGGCCGACGGCGTCGACGAATTCAACGCCACGCCCGACCAGCATGCCATCGTGTTCACGGACACCTTCCGTGCGTTCAACCGGCTTCGACCGAGCGTCGAGGAGATGGCGCAGACGCTGGCCAACGTCGCCAGCCACGAGATCGGGCACCTGCTGGGTCTGGTGCACACGCGCGATCCGCTCGGCATCATGGACGTGACCGCCAGTTTGAAGGGGCTGATGCAGGACCAGCGGTTCCGCCGATCCCCCTTGTATGAAGGCGTGTTCCCGGTCGGCGAGCAGGACGCCGTCCAGTACCTGCTCGATTCGGTGGGCGGGGATGAACGGGTCGTGCGGACCAAGACCGGCATCCGTCCGGAGCGGATGCAATCGCGGGATCCGATCGACGACGGGCCGCCCGCGCGGGCGCAGTGGCGCTTCAGCAGTTGTTGTCTGGACAAGACCCCGGTATCCTCGCACTGAGGGGAATATCCACGAGGTCGCCGGCGGTTGGGATGGTGGGCGGCGCGGCCGCGCCCCGCGTGCCGGATGCGCGAATGGGAGGACCGCAGAGGATCATCGGATGAGCAGCGGCCAGGCGGGACAGCCCGCGCCCCACAGCTTGCCCTTGTCACGTCGGCGGATCGGTCCTGGGCGGTGGTTGCGTCTGGTGTTGTCCGCCGTGGCGGGAGGAGCGGCGTTTCTGATGTCGGCCGGTTGTCCCACCGCTCCGCCGCCGCCCCCGGCGCCGTCCGCCCCGACGGAGGACGGCAATCGCGATCCGACGGTCACCAGTCCGCTGGGCAAGACCTCCGGGGAGCCGAACGGCACGTTCGAGGACGCCATCATCGCGGTGTTCAACGCGGGCGGCGAGGCCGACCTGTGGGGCACCATCTCGGAAACGGGCGATCTGGACGTGTACAATCTCGGCCGGCTGATGCCCGGTGACCATATCGTCATCGACGTCGACAGCGGCGATTCGCGTCTGGACAGCAGCATCGCCCTCTTCGACGCCCGCGGGCGGCTGGTCTACGCCAACGACGATCGGAGCCCGACCGAGCGGCGGTTCCTCGATTCGTTCATCGACTTTACCATCCGACGGGACAGCGACCCGTATTATCTGGTCATCACGCACTCGGCCTTCGCCGATCCCGGCACGTTCACGGGGACGTACGCCATCGCGATCACGGTGACGCCGGGCGGCGATCCGCCGCCTCCGCGCGGCCAGATCCTGCTTTTGGATTTCGACGGGGCGGTGGTGGACGCGCCCTCGCTGACGCAGCCGCTGGGCATGGATCCAGTCATCGTCGATCCCCTCGATGCCGCCGCCATTTCGCCGGTCTATGCGGGACAGACCGAGGCCCTCAAACAGGCCATCCGGGAGGGGTTCGAGCAGAACTTCGCCCGCTTCGACGTGACGATCCTCACCACGGACGATCCGCCGCCGGCGGACGAATCGGTCGTCTCCACGCTGGTGATCGGCGGGTTCAATCCGGAGCTGTTCGGCATCGCGGAGAACGTGGATCTCTACAACCTCGACGCCTGCGACGACGCCATCATCTTCGCGGAATCCTTCAACCCGCACGTGTTCTCGTTTACGCCGACGATCGAGGAGCTGGGCGTGGGCATCGCCAACGTCGGCTCGCACGAGGCCGGTCATCTGCTGGGACTCAACCACGTCGATGACGACACCGCCCTGATGGACGACCGTTCCGTCGCGGACGCCTTCCTTGCCGACCAGGAATTCAAGGAGGCGCCGCTCTCGACGGACCTGATGGACATCGGGACGCAGGACGCCGCGTTGCTCCTCTATGAGATCGTCGGGCCCTATCCGGGCGGCACGGCGCCCGCGGTTCGCCGGTCACGGCTGCGGCGGACGTTCGTTCCCGGTCCCTCGTCTTCCGGAACGGTCTACCGCCGACGAATGAGCAAATCGCTTCGAACCGGCCGGCGATAGAAACACTTCGGCCATTCGCGGAATGCGCGAGGATTCATGTATCGCTGCTTCGCGGTTCATCTGCGTATCCGCGAAACGGCTTGCGTTGCATGCTCCGGCCCGGCGGATCCGGATGGAGATCGTCCCGGTTTGCGGGTAGGATGGCCCCAAAGGGCGGAGGCTCTCATCGGTGGATCATCCCGCCCGGACCGTGTTGCCGGTCGAGACTGGAGATGACGAATGTCCAAGCCGCAGGTGGCCGTCCTATTCGGCAGTGATTCCGACGGGTCGGTGATGGAGCGATGCGTGAAACGGTTGCGGGCGCTGGGGGTGGAACCGTTCGTCGAGGTCATGAGTGCGCACCGCAATCCGCAGCGGGTGGCTGAATTCGCCGCCAGCGCCGAGCAGCAGGGCATCGAGGTCATCATCGCGGCCGCCGGGATGTCCAACGCCCTGGCGGGCGCGGTTGCTGCCCACACCTGCCTGCCGGTGATCGGCGTGCCGCTGGTGAGCGGCCCGTTGCAGGGGATGGACGCGCTGCTTTCGACGGTGCAGATGCCGCCGGGGATTCCCGTCGCCACCGTCTCCGTCGGTGAGGCCGGGGCGGAAAACGCCGCCCTGCTGGCCGTCCAGATCCTCGCCCGCAAGGACGAAACGCTGGCGGCCCGCTTCCGCGCTTTCAAAGAAGAACAGGCCCGGCGGGTGGCGGAACGCAACGCCCGCGTGCAGGAAAAGCTTTCCCCATGATGGCCGACTCGATCCCCAGAGCCATCGAATGGGTCGGCGGGCTGGACGGTTTCGTCCGTCTCATCGACCAGACCCGCCTGCCGGAGACCCTCACCTATATCGAGGCCCGCGACGTGGAGACGGTCATCGAAGCGATCCGCCGGCTTCGCGTGCGGGGCGCACCGGCCATCGGCATTGCGGCGGCCATGGGGTTCGTTCTCGGAGCGCGCGAGTTTGTAGGAACCGACCGGGGCGCATTTTTCGCCCATCTCGATCGGGTTGGGGAGCGGCTGGCGTCCGCCCGCCCGACAGCCGTCAATCTGGTCTGGGCCCTGGATCGCATGCGATCGGTTGCTGAGTCGCTGAAGTCGGCCCCGATCACGCAGATCCAGCAGGCCTTGCTGGAGGAGGCCCTCCGGATCCGGGAGGAGGATGCGGCCATGTGCCGCGCCATCGGCCGCCACGGAGCATCGCTCATTCGGGACGGTTGCGGCATCCTGACCCACTGCAACGCGGGCGGGCTGGCGACCGCGGAATACGGGACGGCGCTCGCCCCGATCTACGAGGCCCATACCGGCGGGCGGCGGTTCCGCGTCTACGCCTGTGAAACCCGCCCCCTGCTTCAGGGATCGAGACTGACGGCCTGGGAGCTGATGCGGGCGGGCGTCGACGTGACCGTCGTCTGCGACGACATGGCCGCCGCCTTGATGCAGGAACGCCGGGTGGACCTGGTCCTCACGGGGGCGGACCGGATCGCGGCCAACGGGGACGTGGCCAACAAGATCGGCAC
>CAZNQN010000134.1:0-6855 GCA_964574925.1 uncultured Phycisphaeraceae bacterium
GAACCGGCGATCCGCGTCGTGCGGACGCGACGGATGGCGGGAAGCGAGGCACCGGCATGATGCTTCAGATCCTTCGACGAACGGTGCAGGTTTCCGTCGTGGCGTGGCTGGCGGCGGTGGCGTGGCTGAGCCTCTACGCGCATTACCGGGCGGCCGGCGTGATCGACGATCCGGAGATGCTGGCCGGTCTGCGCGGCGAGCGGATCGTCCGCACGCTCTACCCGGTGGTGGAGAAACTCGACGACCCGCAGGCGTTCCTGGACGCCAACAAGGGCACCCTCTGGTCGATGCGCTTCTTCGGGCTGAGCCTCACCGATCCGCTGGCGGCGGCGGAGGCGATCGCCGCCACGCACAAGGTCCACTGGCCGTTGCTGATCTCCGTCCTCATCCCCGTGGGGCTGACGCTGGTGTTCGGCCGGGTGTTCTGTAGCTGGATCTGCCCCGGGTATCTGCTGTTCGAGCTGACGGGCAAGTTGCGGAAGCTGTTGCGGCTTGCGGAGATTGAACCGGCCGAGGTCCGGTTTTCCCATCGCACGAAGTATCTCGTGCTTCTGGTGGGGTTGGCGACGGCGGCGGTCTTTTCCGCGCCGTTGTTCGCGCTGATCTATCCTCCCGCCGTCATCAGCAGGGCGCTGCACGCCTGGATCTTCGGGACCGCGCTGACGGGGATGCTGGTCATTCTGGGCGTGATCATCGCGGTGGAACTGTTCGTCTCGCCGCGCTGGTGGTGTCGGGTGGTCTGTCCGGGGGGAGCGTTGTACGGTCTGCTCGGCTGGGCGAGACCGGTGCGGATCCGCCTCCGCAAGGGACAGTGCACGGGGTGTCGGGCGTGCATCCCGGTTTGCGAGGAGGGCATCAATCCGATCACGCAATCGGCGTCCATCGAATGCGACAACTGCGGCGTATGCATCCGCCAGTGCGGGGACGGCGCCTTGTATTACACGATCTCTCTTCCCGGTACGCGATCGTCCTCCCATCGGGACGATGACGACAGCGGAAGGATCCTCCTCCGCACGCGGCGCCGCAAAGCCGTCGGCGTCGCCCTGCTGGCCATGCTGGCGTATCCGTCGGCGGCGCGCGCGCACCGCATTCTCGGTTTGCCGCACTATTCCTACAAGGAGGATTATCCGCAGCGGCCGACGCTGGAATACCCCGCGCACACCGGGCCGTATGACGTGTTGCTCACCTCGTATCCGGGGGTTCCGGTTCCCGGTGAGCCGGCCAATCTCGCCTTCTACATCAAGAACCGGCGGACGGGCACGGTGTATACGGAACCGATTTCCGTCCGCGTGCTCCAAACGCACACGTTCGGCGACAATACGATCATCCTGCCGCCCACGACGCGCCGCCCCTTCGACAACGAATACAAGTTCTACGCCACCTTTCCCGAAGACGGCGAATACATCGTCGAGTTGTCCATGCCCGTGGAAGGGCGGACCGAGGTCATTCCGTTCCTGATCGTGGCCGGACAGCCCACCGCGGCGGCGTCGTTCGTGATCGCCGGTTCGTTCGGGGCGATCGTGCTGTTCGTCGTGGTTCGCGCGCTCCGTCGCAAAAAGCGTCGGCGGCTGGCGGCGGCTGCCGGAAACTCGGAAACGCGCCACGGAGCGAAAAGCGTGGAGGGATCATGTCCCGCCTGATCGGACGACTGAACCTGCTCTTCCCGTATCTCGTGCTGGCGGGCGTGACCGTCTGGGTGGCGGCCGGTCGGTGGGGCACCGGTCGCACGGTCGGGGCGGAGCGGATGGAGGATCCCGTCTGCCACATGGAAGTGGATCCCTCCTGGACCTACCGCATGGAGTACGAGGGAAAGACCTACACCTTCTGCACGAAGCGCTGCCTGGAAACGTTCGCCGCCGATCCGCAACGGTACGTCGTCCAGCGGTGTCTTGTTTGTTCGAAGCCCGTGGACGAGGCACACGCCTACCCGGCCACCTACCTCGACCACACGTACTTCCTGTGCAGCGCCGCGCACCGGGCGACGTTCAAGGCCGACCCCGCTTCCTTCTTCATGCACACCATGTGGGGAATCCCCTCGTGGTTGTATTACGTGTCGATCGGTGTCGTCCTGGTGCTCAGCTTCGGACTGTTCGATTACCTGGGCGGTCGGGCCCAGGCGTCCGACGGCCTGCCCAGCTCGCATAAACCGCCCCGCCGAAGCGGCGAGGCGATCCGCGGCGAGGGGGAGCGACTGATGACGGCCCTTTTGCAGACGCCGCAGGAATCGGCTGTGACCTCTTCCGCCATGACGCTGACGACGGCGCTGCCGGTGATCGGGGAGCGGAGCGGAGCGCGGGTAGGGGAGCGCGCGGCCCGATCCGCCGACCGGCCCGACCGCTTCGATCTTCTGTCGATCCCCCTGATCGGGGCGGCGTTTCGATCCCGCGTGTTTCGCTTCGTGTTGCAGGCCGTTGTGGTGGCGCTGTTCCTGTTGATCATCGCCGCCGGTCTGTGGGGGCATCAGAATCCGGCTTTGAACATCGCCCCCATCCTCACGTGGACGATCTGGTGGGGGATGCTGATCATACTCATCCTGTTCGCGGGCAAGGCGTGGTGTTACGTCTGTCCCTGGGACGCCCTCGCCGGGTGGACGGAGAAACTGTCCTTCTGGCGGAAGCAGGACGAAGGGCTGAGCCTGCGCTGGAAGTGGCCCCGCGCCGTTCGCAACATCTCCATCGCCACCATCCTGTTCGTCGGACTGACGTGGATCGAGCTGGGGTTCGGCGTGACGATGAGGCCGCGGGTCACGGCCTACCTCGCCATTGCGATGCTGCTGATGGCCGTCGTCGCCGCCTTGCTCTTCGATCGCAAGAGCTTCTGCCGATACGGTTGTCTCGTCGGACGGGTCAGCGGGCTGTACGCGCTGTTTGCGAGCACGGAGGTCCGTGCAAGGGACAAGGGCATCTGCAAATCCTGCCGCTCGAAGGAATGCGTCCGTGGCAGCGACACCGCCTACGGCTGTCCGACGATGCTCTATCCCGGCGGACTGGAGGTGAACACCTACTGCATCCAGTGCATGGAATGCATCCAGGCGTGTCCGCACGACAATCTCACCCTCAACCTCCGCCCCTGGGGGACGGACCTGGCGGCCAGGGGGAAACCCCGCGCCGACGAAGCCTATCTCGCCCTGCTGATGCTGGCGATCACGGGATTCCACGGTCTGACGATGACGCCAATGTGGCGGCGGCTGGTAGAGGGCATTCAGCGGGTGACCTCGTGGCAGGAGACCGCCGCGTTCAGCCTCGGCATGGCGCTGCTGATGCTGACGCCAGTGGCCGTTTACGCCGTGCTGGTCGGTTTCTCCAAACGGCTCGGGGATTCCGCCGCCGCGTCCCCGCTTCGATACCGCGACTACTTCGTCCAGTATGCGTATGCTCTGCTGCCGATCGCCTTGTTCTATCACATCGCCCACAACCTCGAACACCTGTTGATGGAGGGTCCGAAGGTCGTGGCGATGATCTCCGATCCGCTGGGTCGGGGGTGGAACCTGTTCGGGACGGCCGGCTGGCGCATCCCACCGCTCATCTCCCTGGATCGCCTGTGGATCGTGCAGGTCTTTCTCGTGCTGCTCGGACACGTGTACAGTCTGTGGGTGGCGCAGAAGACCTCGCTGCGGCTGTTCGGCTCGACGAAGGCCGCCCGCCGCAGCCAGATTCCCATGCTTGTCGGGATGATCGCCTTCAGCGTGTTCAGTCTGTGGTTGCTCAAGCAGCCGATGGAGATGCGGACCTCCGCCATGTAGGGCCGATGACCTGTACACGACGCGATTTCTGGGGACGGATGGGCGGTTTCCTCGTGCATGAGGCGGCCGAATCCGTCCGCGCCATCCGTACAGCCCTGGTGGAGCGCATCGTCGAATCCGCTCCGCCGAAGGAGAAACCCGGGACCCCCTGGCTGCGTCCCCCGGGGGCGCTGCCCGAACCGGTGTTTCTGAAGCGCTGCACCCGCTGCACCGATTGTCTCCAGGCCTGCCCGCACGACGCCATCCGCCGCCTGGGGCCGGAATGGGGGGAGAAAAGCGGCACGCCCGTGATCGTGCCCCAGGAAAACCCGTGTTTCTGGTGCGTGGACCAGCCTTGCGTCTGTGCCTGCGGGGTCGGGGCGTTGATTTCGCAGCCGCCCGGCCTGTCGCGCATGGGAATTGCCAGGGTGGACGGCGAGCGGTGCTACCGGACGAGCGGTCAGCCCTGTGACTATTGCGTGACCCGCTGCCCGCTGGGGGAGGGGGCGATCGGGTTTCCCGACGCGGGACCGCCCGTCGTCCGGGACGGGTGTACCGGGTGCGGCATGTGTGCGTATCTTTGTCCGCCCGGGGCGATCCGGATCGAGCCGGAGGAGAAGAGTCCGTAAGGAATCGTATTCAACCATGCGAGGTGAACGATGATAGAATCGACGGATGCGGCAAGACCGTGTGCCGTGCTCAAGGCGGAACATCAGGTCATCCTGCGGGTGATCGAGGTGCTCAAACGCCTCGTGGCGCGGATCGACAAGGAGAACACCTGCGACCTGGAGGCGATGAAGCAGTGCGTGACGTTCTTCCGCTTTTTCGCCGACGCCTGCCATCATGCCAAGGAGGAGGATCTCCTTTTCCCCGTGCTGGAGGAGCGGGGGGTTCCCCGGGAGGGCGGACCGATCGGCTGCATGTTGGAGGAACACCGCCAGGCCCGTGCCTTCACGCGGGAGATGGATGAGGCCGTCCAGGCGATCGAATCCGGTCGAAACGAGGCCCTTCAGGAGTTCCGTGCCGCCGCCCAGCGCTACATCGACCTGCTGACCAACCACATCTTCAAGGAGGACAACGTTTTGTTTATGATGGGCGATCATGTGATGACCGGAGAGGATCAGGACCGTCTCGGCCGGCAGTTCGGCGAAGTCGGGTGTCGGCGGTTCGGCGGCAAGACCCGCGAGGAACTGGAACGAATGGCCGAGGAGCTGGAGAAACGATGGTCGAACTGACGCCACGGGCGGCGGACGCGCCTCGCCCCTCCGGTCCCACGGGCGAGCTGATCGACGGGTGCGGGAGACGGATCGATCATCTTCGACTTTCCGTCACTTCCCGCTGCGATCTGCGCTGCTGTTATTGCCTGCCCCGTGGAGGACACACCCGCCCGCGCGATCCGCTTCTGACCGACCGGCAGCGCGTCGAGTTCGTGGCTTTTCTCCATGAGCGCTACGGACTCAGCAAGGTGCGCATCACCGGCGGGGAGCCGCTCGTATATCGAAACACCGTCGCGCTTGTGTCGGCCTTGAAGCGGACCGTCCCGAAGGTGGAGCTGGCCATGACCACCAATGCCCGCCTGCTCTACCATCACGGGTTCGATCTCCTCCGGGCCGGCTTGGATCGGGTCAACGTTTCGCTCGACTCGCTCGACCCGGTTCGTTACCGACGTCTCACGGGGGGGGTGCTGGAACCCGTTCTGGAGGGGATCCGCTCGGCTCTGTTTCTCGGCTTCCCGCCGCCCAGGATCAACACCGTCGTCCTTCGCGACCTCAACGACAAAGAGATCGTTTCTTTGGCCGAATGGGCTCTGGAGCAGGGGCTGGAAATCCGTTTCCTGGAAGTGATGCCGATCGGTCCGGCGGCCGAGCACAACCGACGACATTTCGTCCCGGCGGCGGACATCCGGTCGAGGCTGGAGGAGCGGTTCGACTTGACGCCGCTTCCCCGCGAGCACGGAGAGACCGCCTCTCGTTTTCGGGCCCGCTCGCGGCGGACCGGCCGCAGCGGCGTAGTCGGCGTCATCGCGCCGGTGACGGAGCCGTTTTGCGGACAGTGCCGCCGCATCCGCCTCACCGCCGAGGGCAGGTTGTACCCCTGTCTTCTGGATTCCCGCTTCGCGGACATGCGGGACGCCTGGAAGGGCGGACGCTTCGATCCCGCCGTCGCCGCCGATCTGCTCGAACGGGCCGTGGCGGGCAAGGCACCGCAGGGCGGTCGTCAGTTCGTCACCATGAGCACCCTGGGCGGGTAGCCTCACCCCTTTCACAAACATCGGCCCTTTTCGCCTTCCTGTTGCCGATCCCGGGTCGAGAAACCGACCGCTTCCGTCCGTTATATCCTTTGACAGGCGTTGACGGCTCAGAACCGTTTTCGCGTTCCAAGCCGCGAACGTTCCGCCCGCGCGATGTCGCCGCATTCGATCCGCATCCGACGCGGGGAATATGGGGCTGCGATTTCGGAATAACTTCGACCGTCGCGGGATCGACGGATCGAGCGGTTCAGGGAGAATGGGCGCGTGCCCTCGGATTCATCCGGATCTTGTGCAGGCGATCGGCGCGAGTGTTCCATTCGGCTCGCGTGGGGGTGGATCGTTGTCTTTCTGGCTGCCCTGGTGTTGTATGGCGCAACCCTCAACACCGGACCGCAGTGGCAGGATTCCGGCCGGCACATCTGGCGGATCGTCTCCGGGCAGCTCGTGCATCCGCTGGGGCTGGCGCTGTCGCATCCGTTGCATTACTGGATCGGCCGGGCCGTGATCGCCCCGGACCTGTGGGAACCGGCGGCCGCGATCTCGATGATCAGCGCGGTAGCGGGAGCGCTGGCCGTCGCCAACGTCTACGGTTGCACCCTCTCGCTGACGCGGTCTCGCTTCGGGGCCGCCGTGGCTGCGGGCGGACTGGCCTTTGCGCACACGTTCTGGCAGATGTCCACCCGGACGGAGACGTATACGCTGACGGCCGCCTTGCTTTCCGGCGAGTGCTGGATGCTGCTTCGTTTCGCCCGCACCCGCCGCCCGCGCGACCTTGCCGGTGCGTTCTTCCTCAACGGGCTGGGTCTGGCGAACCATCCGCTCGCCTTGTTGACGACGCCCGTCCTGGCGGTCGTCTGGTTCTTCTCCATCCGTCGATCCGCAT
>CAZNQN010000135.1:0-4837 GCA_964574925.1 uncultured Phycisphaeraceae bacterium
GTTCGTCCGGTCGTCGCACAGGAGGCGTCGGCGCCGCAGATCGCGGTGCAGATCGACGGCGAATACGGACCGCACCTGCCGCCGCCCGTCTACGGGGATGATTACGGCAAACGCGTGGATCTGCTGATCAACGTGCTGCACGTGTTCATGATCGTGCTCTTCGTCGGGTGGGCGATCTTCTTCGTGTACTGTCTGGTGCGCTTCCGCGCCCGTCCCGGGCAACGGGCGCCGGCGAAGCTGATCAAGGCGTCCATCACCAAATACCTGGAGACGGGGGTGGCCGTCTTCGAGGCCTGTCTGCTCATCGGGCTGTCCATTCCCGTCTGGGCGGAGGTCAAACAGGAGTTCCCTTCGGAGAAGGAGAACCCCGTGCACGTGCGGGTGGTGGCGGAACAGTTCATGTGGAACTTCCACTATCCGGGTCCGGACGGGAAGTTCGGGAAGCGGGCGCCGCAGTTTGTGGATCCGGCCGCCAATCCGCTGGGCATCGATCCGAACGACCCGAACGGCGCGGACGACATCGTCTCCGGCGAGCTGCACTTTCCGATGCAGCGTCCGGTGATCGCGGAGATCACCTCCAAGGACGTGATTCACAGCTTTTTCATCCCCGTGTTGCGGATCAAGCAGGATGCCATTCCGGGGATGCGGGTGCCGATTTGGTTCAGGGCGGGCAAGACGGGCAACTACGAGGTCGCCTGCGCCCAGCTCTGCGGGAACAATCACTATTCGATGCGGGCGTTGATGACCGTTCACGAAAGTGAAGAGGCATTTGAGAAGTGGCTGGAATCTCAGAAACCCGAGGAGTTCGACGAGGACGAATTCGACGACTGACTTCGGAACGGACCGTGGTCGAATCGTTTCACAAAGGATTGATCATCCATGAGCAGTGAGCATCATCACGAGATGGGCGTGATCCGCAAGTACATTTTCTCGACGGACCACAAGGTCATCGGGCTCCAGTACGGGATCACGGCGTTGTGTTTTCTGTTTTTCGGCTTCTGCCTGATGATGATTATGCGGTGGCAGCTGGCCTATCCGAACCAGCCGATCCCGCTGATCGGATCGTGGCTGGGGGAAAACCTCGCACCCGGCGGCGTGCTCATGCCGGAGGCGTACAACGCCTTCGGCGCCATGCATGGGACGATCATGGTCTTCCTCGGCGTCGTGCCGCTGGTGGTGGGGGCGTTCGGCAACTACATCATGCCTCTTCAGATCGGCGCGCCGGACATGGCGTTCCCCAAGCTGAACATGATGAGCTACTGGGTGTACCTGACGGGCGGCATCATCATGCTGGCGAGCTTCTTCGCGCCCGGCGGAGCGGCCAATTCGGGATGGACCTCGTATGCGCCGCTGTCGGTGACGGCGACCACGGGCCAGACGTACTGGCTGATCGGCATGGTGTTTCTGATCACCTCGTCGCTGCTGGGGTCGGTCAACTTCATCACCACGATCATCCAGTTGCGGGCGAAGGGGATGACGTTCTTCCGACTACCGTTTTTCGTCTGGGCGCAGTTCGTGACGGCGTTCCTGCTGCTGCTGGCGTTTCCGCCGTTGGAGGCGGCGGGCGTGATGCAACTGATGGACCGCGTCGCGGGGACGAGCTTCTTCATGCCGGAAGGACTCGTCGTCAGCGGTCAACCGGCTGCCTACACCGGCGGCGGCAGCCCCCTCCTGTGGCAGCACTTGTTCTGGTTCCTCGCGCATCCGGAAGTGTATGTGCTGATCCTGCCGGGGATGGGAATCGTGGCCGAGATCATCGCCGCCAACACCCGCAAGCCGCTGTGGGGCTACCGGGCGCTGGTCTATTCAGCGCTGTTTCTCGGTTTCATGTCGTTTATCGTCTGGGCGCACCACATGTTCCTGACGGGCATGGGGACGAAGATTAGTTCCTTCTTCGCGGCGACGACGATGATCATCTCCATCCCGTCCGTGGTCATTCTCACGGCGTTGATCCTGAGCCTGCACAATGGCGCCATCCGCTTCACCGTGCCGATGCTGTTCGCGCTGGCGTTCCTGCCGATGTTCGCCATCGGCGGCTTGACGGGGCTTCCGCTGGGGCTGCCGGCTTCGGACATCCACCTGCATGATACCTACTACGTCATCGGCCATTTCCATTATGTGGTCGCCCCGGGAACGATTTTCGCCATTTTCGCGGGTGTGTATCACTGGTTTCCGAAGGTGACGGGGAGAAAGATGAACGACACGCTCGGAAAGCTGCACTTCTGGGGTTCGTTCATCTTCATCAACGTCCTGTTTATGCCCATGTTCTTCCTCGGTCTGGGCGGGATGTTGCGGCGCGGGTACGACCCCACGGCGTATGCCTACAACGTGCCGTTGATGGGTCTGGTCAAGATGTCCTCGTGGGGCGCGTGGATGCTGGGGCTTTTCCAGATTCCGTTCATCATCAACTTCTTCACCAGCATCTGGGCGGGCAAGAAAGTATCCGACAATCCGTGGGAAGCGACGACGCTGGAATGGGCGGCGCCCTCCCCGCCGCCGCACGGCAATTTCAAAACGGTCCCTGTCGTCCACCGCGGACCGTATGAGTATGGAATTCCGGAACAGCAACGCAAAGAGGATTATCTCCCCCAACATGTGGCAGTGGAGGTTTAAACCGTGTCGGCACAAGCGTTAACGGAAACGATGGACACGACGTCCGGCGCCGCGGCGTCCGATCACCACGAGGCGGGACACGGCGAATTGCTCGCCTATACGGTCGAGCCGCACCCGGTGACCGGTCTTTACAGCGGCAAGCTGGGCCTGTGGTTGTTCCTGGCGTCGGAGGTCATGTTGTTCGGCGCGCTGTTCTCGTCCTATGTGCTGCTTCGCGTCGGTGCGCCGGCGGCGGGACCGGCCCGCTGGCCCACGGCCGAGGAGACCCACCTTTCCTGGGTCATCGGCGGGATCAACACACTCATTCTCATCGTCTCCTCCGTCACCATGGTGATGGCGTGGGCCAAGTTGAAGATGGGCGACTTCGCGAGGGGGCGGATGTTTCTGGGGGCGACGTGGCTGCTGGCGGGCGCCTTCATCGTCATCAAGCTCACGCTGGAATACATCCCCAAGTTCCATCACGGCCTGCTGCCTTCCACCAGCACCTTTTTCGCGCTCTATTACACGATGACGGGACTGCACGGATTGCACGTGATCGGCGGCATGATCGTCATCGGATATTTCCTCGGCCCGGGGGCGTCGCTGTGGCGGAAGAACCCGGACTATTACACGAACCGGATCGAGTGCACCGGTTTGTACTGGCATTTCGTGGACCTGGTGTGGATCTTCCTCTTCCCGGTGATGTACCTGATGAACCCGGCCGGGGGAGGCGCGCATTAAGGAGGATTCCCGCATGGCGGACGCACATGTAGACATGCATCGGCACGTCAAGGCGTACATCGGCGTGTTCATCGCCCTCGCGGTCTTTACCGTCCTGACGGTGGCGGCATCCCGCATGGAATTCGGGCCGACCGGGCACGTGCTCGTGGCGCTGGGCATCGCCGCGATCAAGGCGTCCCTGGTGGCCGCGATCTTCATGCACCTGAAATGGGAACGCTCGATCTCCATCTGGTGGGTGCTGGCGATCTGTGCGATCTTTTTCTTCGCTTTGATGCTGCTGCCGCTCTTTTCGTTTCAGGATCATACGCCGAATACCGTGATGAGCAGTTGGGGATGACATTGCAACGGGATGACATTGGATCATGCCTGAAACCGATCGAGGGAACGAGTCATGTCGCTGAAAGTGTTTCACATCGTCTTTATCATCGTTTCCACGCTGCTTGCGGTGGGGTTCGGCCTGTGGGCGCTGCGCGAGTTTTCCCACAGTCGGGAACTTCTCCCCCTGGGCGCGGGAATCGCCTCCCTGGCGGGGGCCGTCGGCCTGCTCGTCTACGGGGGTTGGTTCCTCGGCAAGATGCGGAACATGAGGTGTCTATGAGCGCGTTGTTCGATTCAGGATTCCGGGCGTCAGGCTTGAGCCCGCGCGATGGCGCGGTGCGGCGTCTTTCGGTCGAAATGTGCCAAGGCCGCGCAAAAGTTGACGAATGGATGCCGAAACGTCGACGGCTCCGCGGCACGTTGTTCGCCGCCTTGCTGAGTGTGACGGTCTGGACCTCGAAGGCATCCGCGTGCGCGGTCTGTTTCGGGGATCCGAATTCCGCCATGGCGAAAGGCGCGGTCGCCGGGGTGGCGGTGCTGGTGGGGATCGTGGCCGGCGTGCTGTTGATGATCGCGGGCATCGGCGTCTGCTGGATGATCCGCGGCCGGCGACTCGCACGACAGGCGGGGGAAGCGGCGGCCGCTCCCGGCTGGGCGTCCGGAATGTCGTGATGGCTGACCCTGTTCCTACGTCCGTTCCCGATCGCCATGCTCCTTCACGGAGCGTGTTCGCGCTGGCGCTGGTCACCGCGGCGGCTGTCTTTCCCCTGGTCTTCGTGGGTGCGGGGGTGACGAGCAAGGGCGTGGGGATGGCCTTTCCCGACGGGTTCACCGCCGACGGGTATTTCCTCCGCAACCCGCCCGGATGGTGGGACAAGGAAGCCACCCGCTGGGAGCACGGTCATCGGCTGCTGGGGCGGGCGGTGGGGTTGCTCGCCATCGCGCTGGCCGTCGCCGCCTGGAAGAGCGGGGGAACGGTCCGGCGATTGGCGATCCTCAACCTCGTGTTGATCTGCATCCAGGGGACGCTGGGGGCGTTCCGCGTGTACGAAGTCTCCACGTCGCTGGCGATGATCCACGGCGTCTTCGCCCAGGTGTGCTTCTGCGTCACGAGCAGTCTGGCGATGATCTGCGCACCGACGTGGCAGCAACCGGCCCGGCAGCGTGTGCGGGAGGCGCGGTTTCT
>CAZNQN010000135.1:4847-6844 GCA_964574925.1 uncultured Phycisphaeraceae bacterium
TGTGCGTTCGGCACCGGCGTCGTCTTCCTGCAACTGGTGACGGGGGCGGCCTATCGACACTTCGGCGCTTCGATCCTGCTGATCGCCCACGTGTTCTGGGCGGTGGTGGTGCTGTTCATCGGCGGATGGATCGTGATGTGGGTACTCAGCGTCTCGCGCGAACGCACGGTGCTTTCGAACCTGGGGCGCCTGTTCGCCGCCCTGCTCGTGGGACAGTTGCTGCTGGGGGCGGGCGCCTACGTCGTGACGATACTGGCGGCGAATGTTTCGCGTCAGCTTCGCTGGCTGGTGCCCTCGCTGCACGTTCTCGTCGGGGCGCTGGTACTGGTCTGTTCCGTATTGCTGACGCTGTGTGCCTTCCGGTTCCTGGAGCCGGCGCCCCTGCGGCGGGATCTTTCCTCCTCGAAGGCGGTCGCCGCCGGATGAACGAGCCCGTACCCATGTCCGAATCGACCGCCGTTGCGTCGCTTTCCTTTTCGGAAGCGCTCCGCGTGCGCCTTTTCGCCTACGGGGAGCTGACCAAGCCGCGGATCGCGGGCATGGTGCTGATCGCCACGGCCGTGGGGTTCTACCTCGCCCTGCCCGCCGGCGTGGAGCCGCTGGCGGCGGGCGTGCTCCTTACGCACACGTTGATCGGGACGGCGCTGGTGGCGGGCGGCGCGAACGCCTGGAACCAGTACCTCGAGGCCGACCATGACGGGCGGATGGAGCGCACGCGGAACCGGCCGGTTCCTTCCGGGCGACTCTCGCCGCGCGAGGCGCTGGGGTTCGGTGCGGGTTGTGCGCTGATCGGGGTCGCGTATCTGGCGGTGTTCGTGAACGTGGTCGCCGCCATGGTGGCGGGGATCGCGCTGGTGGGCTATGTGGCCGCCTACACGCCGCTTAAGCGCAGGACACCGCATTGCGTGCTGGTGGGGGCGATTCCCGGCGCGTTGCCGCCGGTGATCGGATGGGTGGCCGCCGACGGCGCCCTGTCCCGTCCGGCGTTGCTGCTGTTCGCGGTGCTGTTTTTCTGGCAGTTTCCGCATGTCGCAGCCATCGCCTGGCTTTATCGAGACGATTATCGCAAGGCGGGCTATCCGCTGCTTTCCGTGCTGGACCCGGACGGATCGCGGACCACGATGCACGCCCTGACGCACACCTTGGCGCTGCTGGCGGTGAGCCTGCTCCCGTTCTTTTACGGGGTTTCGGGATTCTTCTATGCCGTCTCAGCGGTGCTGCTGGGGTTGGGTTTTCTTGCTTCGGGGGTGGTGTTCGCCTGGCGTCGGACGCAGCCGGCCGCCCGCCTCCAGCTTCTCGTTTCCGTCGTCTATCTGCCTACGCTGCTGGTGGGCATGATGCTGGACAAGACGCCCGCGTTCTGATCGCCCGACAGAGGCGCCGTTTCCCGGTGGGAAAGAAACCGATGGTCAGCGACGAACACGTCGTCAAGGTCGATGCGATCGTTCATCGCTACGGCGACCGCGTTGCGCTGAACGGCGTCTCGTTCGACGTGCCGCGGGGTTCGCTGTTCGGATTGCTCGGCCCCAACGGCAGCGGCAAGACGACGTTGTTCCGGATCCTGGCCACGCTGCTGGAACCGACGGGCGGAACGGCCCGCATCGATGGGGCCGACGTGCGCCGTGACGCGGCCGCCGTTCGCCGCCGCATCGGCGTCGTCTTTCAGAATCCCAGTTTGGATCCGCTGCTGACCGTCGAGGAGAACCTTCGCTACCAGGGATATTTGTACGGAATGCGGGGGCGGTCGCTGACGCGGCGCATCGAGGAGTTGCTCACACGATTCGGGGTGCTCGACCGTTTGCGCGACCGGGCGGGCGTTCTCTCCGGTGGGCTTCAGCGTCGGGTGGAGATCGCCAAGGCCCTGTTGCACGATCCGCCCGTGCTGTTGCTCGACGAACCCAGCACCGGTCTCGATCCCGGTTCCCGCCGGGCGCTGACCGATCTGCTGCACGAGCTGCGAGATCAGCGGGGCGTCACCGGTCTGCTCACCACCCATC